>DATAEX010000042.1:0-3338 GCA_036257765.1 Bacteroidales bacterium | reverse complement strand
CTAATTATCAACCTGTAGATTTCAGTAATCTATATCATTTGGAAAACGGTAAACTCGAGAAAGGCCTAAAAGCAGAATATTTCGAAGAAGAAGGCTTCAAAGGAAATCCCAGGATTGTAAGGATAGATAGTATGATAAATTTTTACTGGCTCATGTCGCCGGTAAACAATAAAGTTGAGGAGAAATTTTCAGTTAGATGGACCGGAATATTAATACCTCAGAAATCCGGAACTTACCGTTTCGGAGGCAACACACAGGTAAAGATTAACGGTGAACAGGCAGGAAACAAGGAACTTAATCTTGAAAAAGGTAAACAGTATTCACTTGAAGCAACATTTTCGATAGTTCCTTTCTGGTGGAACAATGCAGTTGAACAATCAGCCAAACTTACCTGGGTGGAAACGTCAAAAGACTATAAAAAAGAGGCTCTTGATGCAGCGCGTCGTTCAAATGTGATTATTTTTTGCGGAGGTATTGATGCAAACCTTGAAGGAGAGGAAATGCCTCTTGAAATCGACGGATTTTCACACGGAGACAGGACCCATATTAATCTTCCTGCGATTCAGGAAGAATTGCTGAAGGAACTTAAGAAAACCGGAAAACCGATCATTTATGTGAATTTCAGTGGCAGTGCAGTAGCGCTTAATTGGGAAAACGAAAACGCAGATGCAATCATTCAGGCATTTTATCCGGGCGAGGCAACAGGTACAGCTCTGGCGCGATTATTATATGGTGAATATAATCCTTCAGGAAGACTGCCTGTGACATTTTATAAGAGCGTAAGCGATTTGCCTGACTTCAAGGATTACCGGATGTCGGGACGTACCTACCGTTATTTTACCGGAAAGCCATTGTGGCCATTCGGATACGGACTTAGTTATACGGCTTTTACTTATAAAAACCTTCAGGTTCCGGAGACAGCTAAATCCGGATCGGATGTCCTGATCAGGGTGGATGTTACAAATAGCGGCAAACGGGATGGCGCTGAAATTGTACAGGTATATGTTTGTGATAAAGATGCTTCAGTTCCTGTTCCATTGCGTTCACTTGCCGCATTTAAAAAAGTAACTCTTAAAGCGGGTGAAACTAAAACGGTTGAGATTACCATTAAAGCTGAAAATTTGGCATTGATTGACAAAGATTACCAGAGAGCAATAGAACCGGGTTTATTTGAGGTTTATACAGGCGGTAAACAGCCATCGGATGATGACAAAACCGTATTGCATGCAGAAATAAACATAAGCGGCCCGACTTTTGTTATAAAATGATGGATCAATGAGAAAATTTCATGACCCGTTTTAATAATGCAAAAAAATGGTTTAAAAAGTTAGGCCTTGTTGGTTTCCTTTTTTTCTTTATTAAAGGGCTTATCTGGCTGGCTATTCTTCTGGGCATTGGTAAGATAATTAAGTAATCAGAAATTAGAAATTAGAAAATCGTACATCGTAAATCGTATATCGTAACATCGTACATCATAACATCGTACATCATAAAATGTCCGGCATATCAGTAAAAACCTATCCCGTCACCGGCATGAGCTGCGCAACATGCGCCTTGAATGTTGAAAAGACCCTGAAAAAGCAACACGGTGTAAAAAATGCTTCTGTTAATTATGCCAATGGCTCGGCCGTTGTTGAATTTTCTGCTGAAGATGCCAGTATTACAGATTTGCAGTCAGCAGTCAGATCAATCGGATATGACCTTGTAATTGAAGGTAAAGGCGTACAAAAAGCTGAAGCGGATCAGCTAAAACATTTCAGACAACTGAAATTTAATATGATTGGCGCCTTGTCGCTGGCTTTACCTGTTATGATCATTTCCATGTTTTTTATGAATATGCCGTTTGCCAACCTGATCATGATGGTATTGACTATTCCTGTCCTTGTATGGTTTGGCCGCAGTTTTTTCATGAACGCCTTCAACCTGGCACGACACGGGCAATCCAACATGGATACACTGGTTGCCCTTAGCACCGGAATTGCCTTTCTTTTCAGCCTCTTCAATACATTCTACCCTGAGTTCTGGCATAAAAGAGGATTACATCCCCACGTTTATTATGAGGCATCTTCGGTTATAATCGCATTTATACTGATAGGCCGGGTACTTGAAGACAGTGCAAAAGCAAAGACCTCTGCTGCTATCAAGAAGCTTATGGGCATGCAGCCCGAAAGTGCTTATTTGGTTGATAAATCGGGACATGAAATGCTAATTCCTGTTTCGATGGTGAAGTCGAATGATCTTCTGAGGGTGAAACCCGGAGACAAAATACCGGTTGATGGAATTATTACAGAAGGATCCTCAGCAATTGATGAAAGTACAATTACAGGAGAATCAATACCAAAGGACAAGTCCCACGGTGAGCAGGTGTTTGCCGGAACGCTGAACGTTTCGGGAAGTTTTATACTGAAGGCAAGACAGGTTGGATCGGAAACAGTTCTGTCAAGAATTATACTGATGGTCCAGCAGGCGCAGGCCAGCAAGGCTCCTGTTCAGAAGACTGTTGACAAAATAGCTTCGGTTTTTGTGCCTGTTGTAATATGCATATCTATTATCAGTTTTGCAGGATGGTTGATTTTCGGAGGGAGCGATGCTTTAACCAGAGCCTTACTGGCCATGGTAACCGTGTTGGTCATTGCCTGTCCCTGTGCGCTGGGCCTTGCCACTCCTACGGCATTAATGGTAGGTATGGGGAAAGGAGCACGAAATGGCATACTGATAAAAGATGCCGAAAGCCTTGAAAGAATTCAGAAAGTTAATGCAATAGTACTTGATAAGACCGGAACCCTGACGGAAGGCAAACCGGTTGTTACTGAGCTTTTCTGGATGGTAAATGGTTCATTTCAGCAACAATATCTGAAGGTGCTTTTTGCAATGGAGAAACAATCCGGACATCCCCTGGCTGATGCGATTGTTTCTGCTTTGCCAAAACAAATCAACGGGCCTGTATTTCTCGAAAAATTTGAGAATATTCCGGGTAAAGGCATTAAAGCAACACATGCAGGAAAGTCCTTTTTTGCGGGTAATTTGAATATGATAGCGACCGAAGGGCTGGCAATTGATCCGGAAATCCTAAGCCAGATAAAGAAACTGCAGGATCAGGCAAGAACTGTGGTAATTTATGGAACCGGGAATGAAGTATTAGCAGTAATCGGTTTGGCAGATGTTCTTAAAACAGGTTCATCAAAGGCTGTTAAAGAACTCAGGCAGCAGGGCCTTGAAGTTTATATGCTTACCGGTGATAGTGACGAAACCGCCCGTTCAATAGCGCGGCAGGCAGGCATTAGTAACTATCATGCCGGTATGATGCCCGCTGAAAAAGCAGATTTTGTAAAACATCT
>DATAEX010000037.1:0-3063 GCA_036257765.1 Bacteroidales bacterium | reverse complement strand
TGGGCGAAATATGTGATTCTGTTTTTACTATTGAAATTATAAAACCGTTAGCAGAAAAAGCAAAAGAAACATTGACTTCACTCGGATACAAAAATGTTTTTGTAAAAATCGGAGACGGATATAAAGGTTGGCCGGAATTTGCACCCTATGATGCAATTATTGTTACATGCTCACCCAGCCATGTTCCACAGCCACTCATCAATCAGCTTGCCGAAGGTGGGAAAATGGTTATACCTGTCGGCAAAACTTTCAACCAGGAATTGGTTCTGCTTGTAAAGAACAAGGGTACATTAAAGCAGCAGGCAGTCCTGCCCGCACGTTTTGTACCAATGGTTGACGAAAAGAACAAAGAATATTAAAAAGGGATGTTATTATTACTCCTCGTTACCGCTGATCGTCTCCAGGTAACCCACATGCCCGCTATAGGATATTCCCTGTAGATCGAACCTGTAATTGCCTTGTATTGACGGTTTATCAAGTATTATTTTTGCCCGGCCATCGGCGTTGGTTACTATTAGCGGCTCCCAGAGTAATGTGTAATTTGTTTCCGGTTCTTCTGAAGCCTCATACTTTGGCTGATAAAACCTCCTTGGAGTGCTGTAACCGAGCATATCAAACTCAATTTTTCCCCTTATCATGAATTGTCCTCTCTTGGTATAGACAGCAATAACACCGTTTGCACCGCGGGAACCATAGAATGATGTTTTTGGTCCTTTCAGCACTTCAACTCTTTCGATATCCTGAAGAGGAATGGAAGTAACTGCGTTTACGTCGGTTACAGGTGTACCATCGACCAGGTATAACGGCTGTGTATTTCCGTAAAGAGTATTGATACCGCGGATAAGAACGTCATCACCGGTAATCATCACACCCGGGACTCTGCCCTTCATAACATCCAGTATATTGCCCGACACCATATGAAAATCTTCATTATATAACACGAAATCAGGTTCGCCATAAATCCCCTGTATACTGTTTTTCTTTCTTTCTTCCATGGCAAGCTTTTCCCTTTCGTATGCTTTTTTGTTGTCTTCAACAACTTCCTCTCTGTGAGCTTTTTTATCCCTTTCCGAAATCGTTGTGAGGGTATAATTTCCCAGTTGATTTACCACTTCTTCATCCTCATTTTCAGCCAGCAGAATAACAAGATTTCTTCTGCCCGAAGGCCGCCAGGCTTCGATCTTAACGCTGATGGTATCGTAATACACAAGGTTATCGAAAACGAAAGTGCCTTTGTCTGACGAATATTGTGTGAATACATCATTGTACTTATCCATGATTGAAAGCTGAACTCTGCAATCATCAAGAGGCAGATTGAAGAAATCACGTGTGATACGGCCTGAAACGGTTATTCCTTTTTCCTCATGAAATCGTATTTCGGGATAATCACCTGCCAAAATGCTGTTCCAGTCAAATCTCCTCCAGCCCTGGGTCAGCATAAGATTATCCATAGTTACGAGAAACTCTTCTGCCGGAAGTTTAAAATAATCAAGGGGATCTTCGATGTATCCTTTAAGATCTGAGAGTAAGAGCAAATCGCTTAAAATATTATCACTGTTTACTTCTTTCTGTTCTGATATTTCACGGGTGACCGAAAGTGACAGATTGGCCCGTATCGGTCGATTGGTCCTGTCCAGGGTCCTGATATCGATTGCGATCTTTTTGCCCTGGTCAGTAATCGAATCGGTAGCCGTAAGCATGATTTTCATATACCCCAGAAAATTTGAAAATACAAGCCTCTCAGCCAATGGTGTGCCACGTCCTGAGAATGTGGTTATTTGCATGATTCCGCTCGGAAAATTGTTACGGTTAAGCGAAAGAGTTGCTTTCCCGTTTTTAAGATTCACAATCTCGTTAAAATACATTCTGCCTCCCACCTGTCCCGTCACAATTACATCTCCTGAAGATTGCTCATGCCTGTTTGAGGTAAGGTACACGATTATTTTATCCGGATTATTTTCTATATGCATAACCAATCCGCTTTCAAGTGCTTCATCAAGGTGGATTCTGCCGATTCGTTCATTTCCTTTTATTTCGGCATAATACTTCGCACCCTTTTGAGGTGTTATTCTAAGGGTACCTATTCCCTTATAGGATGTTTTAAATGATGTTATGGAATTGCCTTTTTCGTCATATATGGTTCCTTCGACATCCACTCCCTTGCCAAGTTTGTTGACTGCTTTGAAGCCCACAACGCTTTCAAGTCCGTTTACAAGATAACCTCCTTCAGGCAGGAATTGAATATCAACATCTGCATTCATTTCACTTCTGTCGGCCAGTTGCTTCTTATTGATGCGTGCCTGTTTAGGAGAAATAAGCCGTGTATACCCGGGATTATTGACCTGGAAGTTTTTTTCAAAAAAGTATTCCGTGTCAAAGTTTTGCATCCATGCCGTATAGGCTCTTAACTGGTACAATCCTTCGGGCAGGGTGTCTGACAAATGGAAATCACCAATGCCGAAACCGTTAAACATTTGAATTCTTTTAATCTCAACACGGGATTGAAATGGACTGATAAGTTCAAGATAAAGATTAGTACTGAATGTATCCGGAACATGATCGAGTCCGTTTACGATGTAAGCCTTTATCCAAATGACATCCCCGGCATTGTATTCTTTTTTGTCTGAATGCAGATACACTTTTTGCTGGGGAAATAATGCCGTATATTTATGCAAAGCATCGGTTAACCTTCGAGCCCTGGGATCTTCATCTGCAAAACTTGTCAGAATCAGGATCAGTATTGAGAAAATAATTACAAACCAAAAAGGAGATGGCCTGGGTATTTTCATAAAACATGGTTATTTGTAAATTGAAACAAATAATCCTCACAAAAGTTACGCATATTTAAGTACCTGACCATGGGATGAACTCATAATTAAATTATTATTTTTGCTGTTTCAAAATAACCCCTAAACAAATTTGTATGTCAGGTCATAGCAAATGGTCGACAATTAAAAGGAAGAAGGGAGCTCTCGATGCAAAAAGAGGTAAGATCTTTTCCAGGATAGTTAAAGAAATACAGATAGCCGTTAAAGAAGGCGGAGCCAGTGCTGAAGGTAATCC
>DATAEX010000030.1:0-3183 GCA_036257765.1 Bacteroidales bacterium | reverse complement strand
GTTCAGCTGTGATGCGGTAACGGTGGCACCTTATATGGGATCTGATTCCGTGTTGCCCTTTCTGGAATATCCCGGTAAATGGGTTATCCTTCTTGCATTGACTTCAAACGAGGGAGCAGAAGATTTTCAGTTTCTCAGAACCTCAAAACAGGACCATCTTTTTGAATCGGTACTGAAAAAATCGAAAGAATGGGGTAATCCCGGCAATATGATGTATGTGGTGGGAGCCACCAGAGCCTCCATGCTTGTTAAGGTAAGGGAGATTGTGCCTGATCATTTTTTGTTGATTCCGGGTGTCGGCGCACAGGGTGGCGATCTTGCTGATGTAGTGAAATACGGAATGAATTCACAATGCGGTTTGCTTGTAAATTCTTCACGCGCTGTCATTTATGCTGATTCATCCCTAAAATACGCAGGAGTAGCACGAGAAAAGGCTGCCGAAATTCAGCAGGCCATGGCTAAGTACATTCCAACCCCCTAAACCCCTAAACAATGACCGAAGATTTCCTCCATTTCATCTGGAAATTCGGACTGTTTGAGCGCTCAGGAATAATCGCCGATACAGGTGATGAAATTGAAGTTAGAGGGCTTGGCGAACACAATTCCGATGCCGGACCGGATTTTCTGAATACCCGGATCAAAATAGGTAATACCGTATGGGCCGGAAATACTGAGATTCATACAAGTTCATCTGACTGGAATGCGCACCATCATGATAGAGATAATGCATACGATAATGTAATATTGCATGCTGTATTTCACTATGATCATCCGGTAAAGAGAAGCAGCGGAGAAGTGGTACCGACTGTTATCCTTAAGTTCGATGATCGACTGTTTCAGAATTACAGCCATTTGCTGGGGAACAGGAAAGGTCCGGCTTGTTATCCGCGATTAAAAAGCATTGACCGGATCATTATTGATGTTTGGCTGAATTCATTGGTTGTTGAAAGACTGGAGCAGAAGACCGACCATATAGCGCAGCTCCTCAAGCAATATAGAAATAACTGGGAAGAGGTTTTTTATATTGTTCTTGCAAGAAGCTTTGGATTCGGACTTAATGCAGTGCCCTTCGAACTGATGGCCCGCAACCTCCCTTATGCGCTAATTATGCGGCACTCAGATAACCTCAAACAAATCGAGGCGTTAATTATGGGCCAGGCAGGTTTCCTAAAGGACGCTGTATTATTTAATGATTATTACCAGCAACTTCGCAGTGAATACATCCATCTCAGTAATAAATACAATCTAAAACCGGTTTCCCGTCATTTGTGGAAATTTCTGCGTTTAAGACCTGTAAATTTTCCTACAATCCGTCTCGCTCAGTTCGCTGCCCTTCTTTACAAATCAGAAGGTCTGTTTTCCAGGGTTATTGCTTGTTCGGATATAGCTGAGTTAATAAGTCTTTTTAATGTAAGAGCTTCAGAATTCTGGAATACCCATTATACATTTGATACTCCATCACCTACTTCGGTCAAGCAACCCGGAAACTCCACCATTCATATCCTCATCATAAATACGGTAATTCCTTTCCTTTTTATTTACGGAAAAATGACCGGGAACATTGACCTTAAGGAAAGAGCTATCAGTCTCCTCGGATCATTGCCACCGGAAGATAACCGCATTATTCGACGATGGGAAAAATCGGGTATTAAGGCTGATTCTGCATTTATAAGCCAGGGCCTTCTGCAGCTAAACAATAACTATTGTGTAAAAAGGCGATGCCTTGCATGTTCAATTGGCACCAGTGTGATCACTTTCTGAATCCTAAAAAAATAATTAGTGTTTTTATTTGTAGATGGAATTATTTTTATACATTTGATATCAAAATAATATCATTAAAATATCAATTATGAAAACCGAACAAAATTTTCAACCTCTCAACGGATACCTGATGTCGGCTCTGGTCATAATAATGGCTGCAGGCATAGTAATGGCAGGTATCAATGAGATAGTCTGGCTGGTGGTAACGCTTACCATCCTGATTGTCTTTGTTGCTCCGGGTTTATTTATAGTGAACCCTAACTCATCAAAAGTTTTGCTGCTTTTTGGTGCTTATACGGGAAGTGTGAAAAACAATGGGTTCTTTTGGGTTCTTCCCTTTTATAAAAGGACTGAAATATCTTTGCGAGCGAGGAATTTTGAAAGCGATAAAATTAAGGTAAACGACAGGATTGGAAATCCGGTTCTAATCAGCGTTATACTGGTTTGGAAGGTTAAGGACACGTTTAAGGCAGCATTTGAAGTCAACAATTATGAAGATTTTGTAAAAGTTCAGACCGATTCAGCAGTAAGGAAACTTGCGGGCACTTATCCGTATGATCATTTTGAAGACGAACGGGCTGAGATTACCTTAAGCTCAAATTTCGAACAGGTGAATGCCAATCTCGAACATGAAATATCAGAAAGGCTTGAGATGGCAGGACTTGAAGTCATTGAGGCCAGGATCGCTTATCTTGCGTATGCCCCTGAAATCGCTCAGGCCATGCTTCGCAGGCAACAGGCAACTGCTACGGTTGCAGCCCGTCATAAAATAGTGGAAGGTGCAGTCGGTATGGTTGAAAGTGCCCTGGCACTTCTCTCAAAAAGAGGAATCATTGAACTTGATGAAGAAAGAAAGGCAGCCATGGTAAGTAACCTGCTTGTGGTACTCTGTGGCGACAGCCAGGCAGAGCCGGTAATTAATACAGGAACGCTACATCAGTAAAAAATGTCAGATAAAAAGTCTTTTGTTCTAAGGATTAATGCGGAGACCATGAAGAAGATAGAAAAATGGGCAGCCGATGAATTCAGAAGCGTGAACGGTCAAATAGAATGGATGCTCAGTAAATGCCTTAAAGAATCAGGCCGCATGAAACCAGACAGAGAAGGAGAGGAAGAAGGGTAAATTTTTACCAGGAAAGTATTGAGAAATGAAAAAATTTAAATACTTTTGCATCTCAAAATTTTGAATTAGTGTATTTAATTAGAATTTATGTATTTAACAGCGGAAAATAAGAAGGAGATTTTTAAATCGTACGGTAAATCGGAAACCAATACTGGTGCTCCCGAAAGTCAGATTGCACTTTTTACACAACGGATAAACCATCTTACCGAGCATCTTAAGGTCAGAAAGAAAGATTTCAATACTCAGCGTGCTCTTCTCAGGTTGGTCGGTAAGCGCAGAAGGGTGCTTGATTATCTCCG
>DATAEX010000023.1:0-2317 GCA_036257765.1 Bacteroidales bacterium | reverse complement strand
TATTTAATAGCCGTCTCAGTTATAAAAAAGGCGCATCTATAATTCATATGCTCAGGCAGGAGGTGGGTAACGACAGCCTCTTTTTCAATATTTTGTCAACTTTTCTTGCAAGTAACGGCGCTAACAATGTATCAGGTGCCGATTTCAGGGATCATGCTGAAGAAAAAACCGGAAAAGATTTCACGCAGTTCTTTGATCAATGGTACTATGGGCAGGGATACCCGATTCACACCATCCGATGGGATCATCGCAATGATACATTGTACATCAATTCATTGCAAACACCCTCTTCGGAAACTCCTTTTTTCAATATTTTGCTGGAATTTCAGGTTTCAGGTGAAAACATTGATACAATTATGTCGTTCAGGCAGGATGCAAACTATAATCAATGGCAGGTTTATCTTCCGGGCCGGATTAACCTGATTCAACCCGATCCTCATCAATGGCTTCTTATGGATCATTCAGACATCAGCATTATGGAGGAAACTGACAATGATATGGGATTTACCGTTGTTCCCAATCCTGCTCACGATAAGATACGGATAGAAACATCAATAAACAAAATAATCAATAAGTACTCACTTTTTCTGGCTAATTCGGAAGGTAAAATCATACTTCGCCGTGAATCATACTCTCCCATTGAGGAAATTAATTTAATTTCCTATCCCGCCGGTATGTATTTCGTAATTATCAAAAGCGGACGTTCCACAATTCATAAAAAACTTATTGTCAATTAGACGTTCGTTCATTATGAAAAAGTTCTTCATATACATCCTCATAATTTTGGCAGGTTCAGTTTTGCCGGCACAGGAACCTGCCAGCAAATCAAAAAAGGCAATCGATGCTTATAACCAGGGATTAAGGAGCTATTCAATAAATAGCTATTCTAATGCAGAACAATTTTTCTTAACTGCTATAAAAGAAGACAATACTTTTATTGAAGCGTACCTTGTATTGGCTGAAGTTTATGAGGACTGGAAGAAACCGCAGAATGCGATAGAAATTTACCGCAGGGGCTTACCCATAAAGGAAAGCTTTTATCCTTACGGTTATATCAGACTTGGAAATCTTCAGTTTCGTGAAGGATTATACAGCGATGCCATGGAAAGTTACAAGCAATTTCTCGATCTGGATAAAACTAATCAGAATCATATTGACAAGGCTCATGATGGCATACTCAGATGCGAATTTGCCCTGAAAGCAATAAAAAATCCGGTAGATTTTCATCCGGTAAATCTGGGCCCGAAGGTGAACACAAGCCGAGATGAATACTGGCCAACTCTGTCGGCTGATGAAAAAACTCTTGTAATTACCCGAATGGTCGACAGTGATGAATTTATGAAAGAAGTTCAGGAGGACTTTTATATCAGTACCTGGCAAGATTCCTCATGGACTGAGATGAAAAATGCAGGACGACCGTTGAATACAGGAGATAATGAAGGTGCGCAATCTATAACCGGCGACGGCAGGTACATGATATTTACAGCCTGCAACAGAAGCGATGGCCTGGGAAGATGTGATCTATATGAGTCAGTATTCGAGGGAGAACGCTGGTCAATACCAAAAAATATCGGTACCCCTGTTAATTCAAAATACAGGGAAACCCAACCGTCGTTGAGCACCGATGGCAGAACCCTATATTTTTCAAGTGACCGGCCAGGTGGAAAAGGATACCATGATATATGGGTCTCGCACAGGGAGGATAACGGACAATGGACACCACCAGTAAACCTCGGCGACAGCATCAATTCAGCAGGAGTTGAAATGTCTCCTTTTATTCATCCCGATAACAATTCCCTTTATTTTTCCTCAGACGGATTTTTGGGCCTGGGGGGTTACGACCTGTTCATTTCAAGAATGGACAGCATGGGCCAATGGAAAAGTCCTGAAAACCTGGGTTATCCAATTAATACAAACAGGGATGAAATAGGCCTTATAGTGAATGCCCGGGGTGATAAGGCATATTATGCCTCCGACATAGATAAATCAAAAGGCAAGGACATTTACGTGTTTGACCTTCCGGTTGAAATGCGACCCAATACTGTAACCTATATGAAAGGTTTGGTGTTTGATGAGAAAACAAGAAAGCCCCTTAAAGCTGAATTTGAACTGGTTGATCTGGAAACCGGTAAAACTGTTTTTGACGCCTATTCAGACAGTCTGACCGGTGAATTCCTCGTTAGTATTCCGGTTAGCCGGAATTATATGTTAAACGTATCGAGAAAATCCTACTTGTTCTTTTCTGAAAATTTTTCGTTAAAAAATATGTTTGTGGCTGACCGGCCCTTTTTAAAGGATATACCCTTACAGCCAATTA
>DATAEX010000021.1:0-1900 GCA_036257765.1 Bacteroidales bacterium | reverse complement strand
AAACCGGCTAAATAGGCAAGATTGATATCGCTTACCAGAGTCCTGAGCCACGGCGTGAATGATGTGGTGACACCTGATTTTTCCTTTATTTGTGCGTACTTGGCAGGATTCCAGTTCTGAGAGTTAACATCGGGAGATGTTGCTACTCCCAGATCACCCATTGCACCACCTCTGGAATCAGGGGTGATTAACAAATAAGGTATTGTGGAATAAACAGGATTAAATGATATCTGCGCATACGAATTGAACGCAATAATAGCAACTCCGCTTAAAAGCATTAACCTCTTAAAAATCATTCTTATTGAAAAATTAAGTTCACAAAGTTATAATAATTATCCTATCAAGTTTGGCAATTAATAAACATTGAAATTTCATTTTTATTATCTCACAACAACAAGTTTCTGATAACTGTCGGCGTATGCACCTCTGCTGTCGGTAATCCTTATACGGTAGGGATAAATTCCCGGCCTGAGTATGTTTCCGTTCATGTCTTTCAAATCCCAAACAGGGGTTATGGAATTGAATCCGGTTGCAGAAATGTTTTCCTTATAAGTGTATATCAACCTGCCGCCGAGATCAAAAACAGTGATAGTTGCTATAAGTTCTTCATCCGCGTGATTATGTTCAAAAATGAAAGAAGTATGATCTGTCGCAGGGTTTGGGAAATTGCCCGCTTTGGTGATTATTATACTGTTTCCTGAAATAACCCTGAACTCAATGATTGCTTCGGACGAATTATTGTAAATATCCCATACCTTTACTTTTAATGAATGTGTACCTTCCGACAAGCCAAACATTGGATATTTAAGAATTCCTGAGGTAAAATCATCCAGCACGGTTTCAAAATAATCATTCATTACAACAGGATTCTTCGTGTCGTCATCGATGATACCTGTAATATCATGGCCAATTCCGTTCCCTATTGTATTGATTCCGCTTTCATCAGTTATTTCAGCAAAAATAACCGGATTCTGATTGGTAATGCCTTTGTTATTAAAGTACTCATCATTGAGATACAAAGAGATCGCAGGGCCAGAATTATCAGGTTGGGCCGACCTGTCCGTACCTCCAATAATAAAACTGCTGAATGAACCATTGGCATCGTCGGATACATTGCTTGAAAAATAAGTGATTTTTCCGTTGCCATAATTATAGGTAATGTCTTTGGGTACTATGAATTCAAATCTGAACCGTCCATCCTTTACGCTGGCCTTTCCCTTGTAGAGCAGATCCTCCCTTACTGTAAACTGCATGGGAAAGGTGCCAATGTCATTGGCGAGGGTTGTAATTGTTTTATTTTTATCGAAAACCGAGGGATAAATAGTTCCATTATAAGAAGTCAGCAGATTTTGAGAATTATCTTCGATATGCCCTGAAACAATAATTCTTGAAAATGCTTTCATGGTATCCACAGCCTGGGTCACCGGAACATTATTTACAGAATCGGTAATTATGGAATATGTTGGAATAGCAAGTTTTAAAGCAGGGTCTCCGAGCAGTATGAAATTAAGCTTGTTACGCTCATCACCCAGTACATTTTTTGTCATCCGAATGATTTCACCCAGGGTACGGTAACTTCCGTCATCCTGCCTGTCGAGGGCAATCTGAAGGAACCTTGTATTGAGCTGATAATTATCACTTGAAGTAACAATTCTTGTGGTCGAAACCAGTGCGATGGTTCCGCCATTGGGGTTAAGAATGGAAAATTCTCCTGCAGATGTGCTTTCGGTAAGATTGCCGTCTTCTGAGCGCATGAGATCATCAAAACGGCTGAATTCACAAGTGGCGGTAATAAACAAAGGCAAGTGGTCAAAATTTGTAAGACCTGAAAGATCTTCACGCATCAATATCTGTTCATCAGCAAGGCCTATTTCACCACCATGACCGGTGTAATTAAATA
>DATAEX010000019.1:0-9260 GCA_036257765.1 Bacteroidales bacterium | reverse complement strand
CCGAAAAACTTTAACTGCTTCTTCATTCCGGTCGCCTATCAGTCCGAACACATCGGCAAACCCTTTTTGCAGCGGGGGTCCAATAAGTGACTTCAGTACAGTCCTTCCCGGATCAGACAATCCCAATTTACTGAAAGTATGATAATATGCATTGTAAATGCCTTTACGCGAATCTGACAAAGTCCCATCCAGATCAAAAATAACATGTTGATAACAAGTTTTCATTGGAATTTGCTGCAAATGTGCTACTTTTATGAGTTCAGAAAAAAACGGGGCTCTGAACAGCCGGCAAAGATAGAAGTATAAATGAAACGGCGAAATCCGGGCCTGTAATTATTAGCTCTATATTTATTGTCTTTAAATTTAATTGACATGGGAAAAGGTGATAAAAAATCAAAAAGAGGAAAATTATTCCAGGGTTCTTACGGAGTAAGAAGACGCAGAAAAGCAAAGAAAGCCGGCGCGGCTGCGAAACCTGTTGAAGTAAAGGATGCAGTGAAAGAAGTGAAAAATGTGAAAGATATACGAGATACAAGAGCGGTAAAAGACATCAGGGAAGTAAGGGAGCCTATCAGAGAAGTTAAGGAGGCATCAATAAGGGAAGCAAAAGAGATAAAACCGAAGGAAACAGTTAAAGAACCGAAAGAAGTTAAAGAAGTAAAAAAGGAAACCAAGGAAGTAAAAGAAGTAAAGCAGCCAAAAGAAGTTAAAGCTCCTGAAAAGCCTGCCAAAGCTCCTGCAGCAAAAAAGGAAAATAAAGCGAAGAAAACAGAATAATTACGATGTCCCGGCGGTTGAAGAAAGAAACATCTGCAGTCAGGATACAGGCAAAGCGTTCGGATCATCATGAACATAGTGTTCCTGTATTTGAAACTTCCAGTTTCCTTTTTGGAAGCGCAGCGGAAGCAGAGAATATTTTCAAAGATGAAACTCTTGGTTACAGTTATTCGCGTTTTGCCAATCCTAATACCGATGAGCTGATTAAAAAACTTTGTGCTCTCGAAAATGCTGAGGATGGCGTAGTTACTGCCTCAGGCATGGCTGCAGTTTTTGTCAGTCTTGTATCAATTCTTCGCCCGGGTGATCATGTGCTTGCCGGCCGACAGATTTTCGGTTCCACTCATATTATTTTAACTCAGATCCTGCCAAAATTTGGCATTTCGCATACATATGCCGACTTAAATAATAAAGAGGAATGGGAAAGCAACATCCTTCCCACAACAAAAGTCATCTTTGCCGAAACTCCTTCAAATCCAGGTCTTGATATAATTGATCTTAGGTGGCTGGCCAGAATTGCACATAAAAATGATCTTTATCTTATAATTGACAATTGCTTTGCAACACCACTGGGACAAAATCCGCTTGATTTGGGGGCTGACATTGTTGTACACTCCACTACCAAACTGATAGATGGCCAGGGCCGTACCATAGGAGGAGCCATCTTGGGAAAAGGTGAAATCATGCAGGAGATCCGCTTGTTTACAAAAGTAATAGGGCCGGTAATGTCGCCACATACTGCCTGGCTCCTGTCAAAAAGCCTTGAAACGTTATCGGTACGATTGGACAGACATAGCAGTAATGCAATGAAGCTTGCGAGAATGCTGCAGGATAATAAGCAGGTTTTGTGGGTGAAATATCCGTTTCTCCCTTCGCATCCACAATATAATATTGCCCGGAAACAAATGAGGAACGGAGGAAGCATTGTGACTTTTGAATTAAAAGGAGGTTTAAAACGGGCGCACAGATTCATTGATGCCCTGGAACTTGTATCAATTTCATCCAATCTTGGTGACACAAGGACCATCATCACTCATCCTGCCACAACGACCCATTCAAAATTAAGTCCCGATGAAAGGAAATTATCAGGCATAACCGATGGTTTGGTCAGGGTATCGGTCGGTCTTGAAAATATAGATGACCTGATAGTTGATTTTGAGGAGGCTATAAAAAGATCCTGACTAGTCCTCCAGAGTACTTATATCACCTTCGGGCAGGCCAAGGATCCTTGCTTTAAGGACACGCCGCATAATTTTGCCACTTCTGGTTTTTGGAAGTGATTCTACAATTTTTACAGCCTCCGGTCGTGCTATGGCTCCAAGATGATCGACAATATGCAGGGATAATTCATGTTCAAGTTCTCTTGTTGCATCAAACCCTTTTTTCAGAATTACAAACATATGGATGGCATTACCTTTTATATCGTGTGGTACAGCCGCAGCGGCCGCCTCTGCCACAGCAGGATGACTTACCATGATACTTTCTATTTCAGCTGTACCTAACCGGTAACCGCTCACTTTAATTACGTCGTCTACCCTGCCGATTATCCAGTAATAACCATCTTCATCTTTTTTTGCTGAATCGCCTGTAAAGTACCAGCCTTGTTTTTTATATTTTTCCCAATAGGTTTGAACGAACCGGTCAGGATCTCTGTAGACCCCGGCAGTCATTCCCGGCCAGGAATTTTTTATCACCAGATTTCCTTCTTCACCGGTTTTTACTTCATTTCCCAGGTCATCAACTACTGCTACCTCGTTTCCGAAAAAAGGTTTTGTTGCTGATCCGGGCCTCAATGGTGTAATTGGTAGCGGAGAAATCAGAAAGCCGCCGGTTTCGGTTTGCCACCAGGTATCCATAATCGGGCATCTGCCCTGTCCTATATTTTTATGATACCATTTCCATGCTTCAGGATTAATCGGCTCTCCCACAGAACCAAGCAACCTTAATGAGCTAAGATCGTTCCTTTTGGGCCATGATTCGCCAAATCGCATTAATCCGCGGATAGCAGTAGGAGAAGTATATAATATATTTATACCATATTTTTCGATCATTTTCCACCACCGGTCGGGATAAGGATGATTAGGAGCACCTTCATAAAGCATTACCGTGGCTCCGTTAATCAGCGGGCCATAGACAATGTAACTGTGACCTGTAACCCAACCCGGATCAGCAGCACACCAATACCGGTCTTCGGGTTTAAGGTCGAATACCATTTGTAGTGTCGTTGCAATGTAGACGCTATATCCACCATGGGTATGTACAAGGGCTTTAGGTTTTCCTGTCGACCCAGATGTATAGAGAAGGTAAAGCATATCATTGGAATCCATGGGTTCAGTCTCGCATTTATTTCCTGCAATGGGTAATGCTTTCAGATCATGATACCAGTAATCTCGGCCATTTTCCATATACACGTCCTGACCCGTACGCTTTACTGTAATACAGATTTCCATGGTGGGCGAAAGTTCCATGGCTTTGTTTACTATGCTTTTCAGTTCAATTACTTTACCCCGTCGATAACCTCCGTCAGCAGTGATCACTACACGGCTGTTTGCATCATTTATTCGGTCGGCAAGGGCCTCATGACTAAATCCGCCGTAGACTACACTATGGGCTGCACCGATTTTTGCACAGGCAAGCATGGCAAATAACTGCTCAGGTATCTGCGGCATATAAATAGTAACCACATCACCCTTCTTAACACCCATGCTTTTAAGGATGTTGGCAAACTGGCAAACCTCACGGTTTAAAGCATGATATGAGAAGGTTCTCAGATCGCCCGGTTCGCCTTCCCAGATTAAAGCAAGCTTATTCCTGATTGCGGTATGCTGATGTCTGTCAATGGCATTGTACACTATATTTGTCTTACCCTCTACAAACCATTTGAAGAAAGGCGGATTGGAAGCGTCAAGCACTTTATCCCATTTTTTAAACCAGTGTAGTTTCTCGGCCTGTTCCGCCCAGAACTTTTCCCGGTTTTTAACGGAATACCGGTACATATTCTCATATTCGAGTACATTGGCGTTTTGCAGAATGGTTTCCGAC
Organism: Bacteroidales bacterium; assembly: GCA_036257765.1. Lineage (GTDB taxonomy): Bacteria > Bacteroidota > Bacteroidia > Bacteroidales > UBA10428 > UBA5072. The sequence goes on along the minus strand of DATAEX010000019.1, from coordinate 5,441 downwards.
GGGTAATACCAGTTATTTGCACTTTGTTCCATTTGGTTGAGGATTGATTTTGGAGGACGTCTGCCATTGTAACAAATTCCTGATACTTTTGTTCTTACCAACCCAATGTCCCTGTGTGAAGTCGAAAAAAATACCCGGGCGAAAATCTCCCGGGTAAAAGTCGGTCCGCAGGGATTCGAACCCTGGACCCATTGATTAAGAGTCAATTGCTCTACCAACTGAGCTACGGACCGTTGAAAAGCGGCTGCAAATTTAACAATATTTCGAATAATGCAAGATTAATTTTCAGCACATACATTCTGAAAGAACCTTATTTGCCGCAAAACTGTAATTTTACAGCGATTTATGTTAAGGGAACTCGATAACTGTTTGATTTGCCCGAGGGAATGCGGGATTAACCGAAATAAGGGCCAAAAAGGATATTGCGGTTATGATTCGGAGTATCACATTGCTTCAATATTTCTTCACCGCGGAGAAGAACCCCCAATAAGCGGAGCGAAGGGGATATGCAACATATTTTTCAATGGTTGCAATCTTCGATGTGTTTATTGCCAGAATTTTCAGATTAGCCGTAAAGGTTCCGTTAACAAGCCGGAAACATTGCAATCGGTTACGGGAAAGGTTATTGAGTGCTTACAATCAGGAGCCGAAGCAGTGGGATTTGTTAGTCCTTCTCATTTTGTGCCGCATGTTAAAGCAATTATAAATGCTGTACATCAAAGAGGTTTTCATCCTATAACCGTTTACAACACAAATGCATACGACAAAGTTGAGATAATCAGGGATCTTGAGGGTCTGATTGATGTGTACCTTCCCGATTTTAAGTATATGGATAACATTTCAGCAGGGACCTATTCGGGCGCAGCTGATTATTCCGATTTTGCCAAAAAAGCTATTAAGGAAATGCATAGGCAAAAGGGAAACACTGTAGTCTTAAATGAAAACGGACAGGCAATTACCGGGATAATCGTCCGCCATCTCGTATTACCAGGTCATTCAAAAGATTCGATCAGAATTCTGGAATGGATCGCATCTGAACTATCACCTTCAGTACATATATCTTTGATGTCGCAATATTATCCGACTGTTTGCGTGTCCGGTGATCCTGTTTTGGACAGGCATATTACACACGAAGAATACAATGAAGTGTTAATAGCTATGGATCAATTGGGTTTTTACAGAGGCTGGATTCAGGAATATGAAAGTCATTCATACTACAGACCTGATTTTGATAAAATCAGGCCATTTGAATAACAATACTATTTAATTCTGTCCAGGTTTTCCATCCCTTCCACATTCATTGTCCTGGCTAGTTTGGAAATATTTTTCATGTCAATATCCCCGACAATACTTATCAGAACATTTTCATCCGGACTTCCAATCACCATCAGTAATTCCGCAACCCTTTTATCTTTATTTTCTTTCACAAAAAATTTAATATCCTGATCCTTCTCTTTGACTACCATAACTTCCTTATAGGGAGATGAAGGAATAAGTTTCATGATCTCCTTGTAAAGATTAACCGGAGTGGGTGTTGCCGGATCATCGTCGGTAACTAATATTTTTATTCCGTCGAGTTTACTTATAACCTGTTCCAGTTCATCAGCGTCCTGTTTCTGCACAGCATCTTCACTCCTGAACATATCAAACATGTATTTGGAAATGTAAACCGATGTATAACCTTCGGTTCCTGAATATTTTTCAAACAGGTTATCCATAATGCTCTGCGATTGTATGGCAGTGGTCAGGCCCAAAAGTATTGCAGCAAAGAAAAGTGTTTTCATAATTATATATTATTTTTTCAGATTTGACGATTGATTAATAAATGAGACAAGATTAAGCATTTCAAGGCTTTTATCCATTTTCTCAAGTTTTTTCAGCTGTTCATTACCGCTGTTGATCTTTGTAATATTAGTAAGAGGTTGCATTCCCTCATTCATTTTCTGCGAAATAAGAAGCAGGGCTTTTTGTGTTTCAGCGTATGCGATTTGCGGGTCGGTATAGGTATCCCTGATCTGTTTATTTTGAGATTTGAGAATAAATATTCCGGATAATAATACAGCAATAGCTATGGAGGCTGCAACCAGGTACCGGGTGATGCCGGGCTTTCTGACCGGTGGAATTTGCTTTTGTTCAAAGTCCTCGATTGACTTGATAATCCCGGACTCCAGATCCAGGGTATTAAACGATAACGATTGTCCTGCGCTAAAAATCTCAAACTGGCGCTTTAAAGGAAGTAAATCAGGATTATCATCACCTGATACGGAAAAGAAGTCGCGCAGAGCCTTCTCTTCCTCAAGGGTTGTGCTCCCTTCAAAGTATTTTTCCAGTAACCGGTGAATTTGATTCTTTTCCATCTGATTCATACTTTGAAATTTCTTCTCTCATTTTATTTCGTGCCCGGGATAGATTAACCCGTATTGCATTTACATTCATGTCCATTATTTCCGCTATTTCTTCAAAATCCATATTTTCAAGATCCCGCAATTGAACTATAAGTCTTTGCTGTTCAGGAAGTTTATCAATCAGTGTGAATAAAAGTTTTATGTTCTCGGCGTTTACAAGGGACTGCTGAGGATCATCATCCGATCTGTTTTCAAACCATGGCTGATAATTACCGATGTATACAGGTTTTCGAGCTTTTATCCGATCCAGACACCAATTCCTTGTTACCTTCATGGCAAATGCTTCGACGCAGGTGTATTTTTCAAGTGATTCCCGTATTTTCCACAATTTGAGAAATACTTCCTGTACGGCGTCCTGAGCTTCATTTCGATCTCTTAAAAGCAGGTAGGCATAATGATATAATTTACTATTCAAGGGCAGAATGCGTATCCTGAATTCATTAAGATCCATGATTACCGGCTTTAATTATCTGTCAGAGTTCTCCGGGATCCCTGCGGTCTATAAAAATACTTCTATTTGTCCAGCTTTTTCAATTGTTCAAAGCCTTTCATCTGATATTTACCGGCCATATCAGCAAGTTCACTGAGCAACATATCACCTTTTATCTGAATAAGGGCATTATCCTTACTTCCGCCAACAATTACAAGCATTTCCTTTATCCGGCCTTCTGATTCTTTTACCATGATCACTACGTCTTCATTGGTTTGCTTAACGGTCAGCATTTCCTTATAAACCGATTTATCAAGCTTATCATAAACTTCTGTTTTGAGATTTAAGCCGGAAGGTTTTTCACATTCATCTTCTACAGCTAATACTCGTATTTCACTGAGTGTTGAACTGAAAACAGTATCCCTGCGTTCCATTTCTGCCTGTGTTATTAACTTGAGCATGTCTCCGGTCATGTTAACAGTTGTAATTCCATCGGTTCCGGCATACTTTTCAAAAACACTGCTTATAAGATCTTTCTGAGCAAAGCCTGAGGCAGCTATTAAAATTGCACAGATTACAAAAAATAGCTTTTTCATATAATATCTTTTTTAAGTTTATAAAAACCTGTCTGTAATTAGAGACGAATTAGAAACGGAAACATTACTGTCAAAAAAAGAAATTGTCAACAAAATTGACAATTATAAAGTTTTGCTGTTTTCTATATGCTAACTTTGCCAATTATTTATTATTAACCAATCCAAAATTAAACAAAATGAGAAAACTGATCTCGATAGGTATTCTTGCGGTAATTACAGCATCGACATGGGCTCAGACAGCCGACGGCATAATTAGCAAATATCTTGAAAATATAGGCGGAATTGAGAAATGGAAGGCCCTCAAAACAGCAAAACTTACCGGAACAGTGCCCACACCTCAGGGTGATTTTACCTTCGAAATGCTTCGAAAAGCACCTAACAAATTCATGATTTCTGTTGATGTAATGGGACAAAAACTTATACCCCAAGCCTATGATGGTGAAGTTGCATGGACGCTTAATCCGTTTATGGGAGATCCCAATCCGCAATTGTTGCCTGAAGATCAGATAAAGAGCGTTAAACAGGAAGCCGACTTTGAAGACCCGTTTATTGATTATGCTCAGAAAGGTCACGAAGTAAGCTATGAAGGTAACACGGATGTGGAAGGTGTGAGTTGCTATCAGGTTAAACTTACCAAGAATAAAGGAAAAGGAGAAGATGAAATGGTTATGAACTATTTCTTCGATAGTGAAACCTATTTGCCTTTGCTCGTTAAGCAAACTCCTAATACCGGCCAGATGGCAGGGCAGGAAATGAATATATATTACAGCGATTATAAGGATACAGGCAATGGCCTTATTATGCCCCATACAATTGACACAAAAGTAGGCGGACAGAGCGTACAGGCTATCAAATTCACTTTAATAGAATTTGATACTGACATTGCCGATGATGTTTTCAAGTTTCCGGGAACCGTACAGTGAAGAGTTAGTATTTTAAAAATTCTAACCGGAAAGCACGAAAATACTTCGTGCTTTCTTTTTGGTGTAAAATCCAAACATAATTTTAAAGGAATTTATATTCGCATTATTTACTTACTTTTATAGAGTTATTGAATCAGATGAAATGAAAGATAAAGTAGTCATTGTTACAGGTGCTTCATCAGGAATAGGTCTCGCCACTGCCATAGAATTTGCAAAAGCGGGTTCAAAAGTTGTACTTGCAGCCCGCCGTAAAGATTTAATTGAAAAAAGCGCAGAATCACTTCTTAATTCGGGTTATGAGGCAGCAGCAGTGGTTACTGATGTTACAAATGAAGCTGACTGCAAAAATCTGATTGACTTAACCATTGAAAAATACGGCAGGCTCGATATCCTTGTTAATAATGCTGGCATATCAATGAGAGCATTATTTCGTGATGTGGAGATCAGTGTTTTGAAAAAATTATTTGACGTTAATTTCTGGGGAGCAGTTTGCTGCACAAAATATGCACTTCCCCATCTCATACAAAACCATGGCTCTATTGTGGGAGTTTCATCGGTTGCAGGATTTGTAGGATTACCCGGGCGTACAGGATACTCAGCATCGAAATATGCTTTGCATGGTTTCCTTGAAACTTTACGAATTGAAAATCTTAAAAACGGCCTTCATGTTCTGATCCTCTGTGCCGGGTTTACTAAATCTGATATCCGGAAAAAAGCTCTTACTGCCGACGGTACTCCACAGGGTTTTACTCCCCGCGAAGAGGAAAAAATGATGCTTCCCGAAGAAGTAGCCAGGGCTATTTTAAGTGCCGTGCGCCGGCGAAGGAATTATGTTATTCTTACGCTTGAAGGCAAAATGACTGCTCTTGTAAAACGAATTGCTCCACGGTTTCTTGAATACGCTGCCTATATAAAGATGGCGAATGAACCGGACTCTCCTTTGAAATAAATTCATCTATGTTTTGCACGGAAACTCAAATCAGGGTACGTTACGGGGAAACTGATCGCATGGGTTATATGTATTACGGACATTACCCCGAATATTTTGAGGTAGCCCGTACTGATATGATCAGGGCACTGGGAATCA
>DATAEX010000016.1:0-5590 GCA_036257765.1 Bacteroidales bacterium | reverse complement strand
CAGGCATGATTATTTTCAGCTTCATTGCTGCCTCACTAATGAAGTACACCCGGACAGGAAAAGCTTTTACTCCTGAAATGCTTGTCCCTTTTGGTACAATATTGCTCATGAGTGTACTGACCGGTTACCTTGCTTATTTTTTGGTCGATCGTGCCAAAAAACTTACTTACAGACAAATAATGAAATGGATATTGCCGGGATTATTTATTTTTTATGGAGGAGCATTCATTATTGCCAATATATCTGTCAGCCTGGGCATACTTGGATGGTTTATTGCCACAGGAAAGGATCTGGGAGGTTACTTTCATCAATTATTTACATATGAGCTTACCTTCGCGAACAGACGATTACTGTTGTGGCTTTTTTTCTTTTCAATTGCATTTTTTTACATTTTATGGCGGAAAACGGCCACTAAAGAACAGCAATTTCGCGAAGAGATGCTTAAATATCAGTATCAGACATTGAAATCTCAAATAAATCCACACTTTTTATTTAACAGCCTTAACACTCTTTCGCAACTTGTTTATGAAGATCCGGCCAGAGCAGACAACTACATACAGGAGTTATCTAAAGTCTACAGGTATATTATTGAAAACGAAGAGACCAGGCTGGTTCCGCTTGAAAGTGAAATGGAATTTGTCAGGCAGTATTTTAATTTATATCAGGTAAGGGATAAAGAAAAAATCCATTTGAATGTTAGTATAGCCGGCATTGAAAAATTCAGGATCATACCTGTATCACTGCAATTACTTGTGGAAAATGCCATTAAGCATAACTCTTTCTCTGTAAGATCGCCTCTTATAATTGATATCACGGGAAGTGACGGCATGATAACAGTTTCAAATAACATGCAGCCGAAAAGTACATTGGAACAATCTACCGGGAAGGGACTAGCTAATCTCAGGGAGAGAATCAGGCTGATAATGAATAAGGAAATAATTATTGAGGAATCGGCTGATAGATTTTCTGTAAGCTTACCTGTTACCAGCATATGAAAGTATTGATAATTGAAGATGAGAAACCGGCTGCTCAAAGGCTTGAAAGACTATTGAAAGAAATTGAGCCCGGAATTGAGATTTCAGCACGGCTGGAATCGGTTGAAGAAACCATTAACTGGTGGATGCATAATCCTCATCCCGACCTGTTATTGATGGATATTCAGCTTGAAGATGGAGTTTGCTTTGAAATATTTGAAAGTGCCGCAATCAATACACCGGTAATTTTTGTTACCGCTTTCGACGAATATGCTCTCAGAGCATTTAAAGTGAACAGCATCGATTATCTCCTCAAACCGGTAGATCGCGAGGCGCTGGCCGTTGCACTTAATAAATATAAAACCATTTTTTACAGTGGTGAATACAATAGAAAACTTGGGAACCTGATAAGCGATATACATACCGGATTTAAAGAACGTTTCCTGATCAAGATAGGAGAGCATTTCAGATCGGTTCAAACACGACAGATCCGCTGCTTTTTTATCAGGGAACGGTATACGTTCATCCTTACTGATCAGGGAAAGGAATACCCGTTAGATTATTCCCTCGAAAAAATTGAGAGGTTCCTTGACCCGATGCATTTTTTCAGGATCAACCGGAACTTTATAATTAATTACGCCGCGATCAACGATGTGATATCTTATTCCACCAGCCGTCTTAAGGTCATCATTTCCGGATGGAATGAGCCGGAAGACCTGATTGTCAGCCGGGACAGGGTAAGTGAGTTTAAGGATTGGATGGACAGGTGAAGAAATGGTATCAGGTATTAGTATTCAGGTCAGTTGAAAATGAATGGGAGAATTTGAAAATTTTTATTGTAAATTGTGGTTTCAAAACCTAATTTATCATGAAATACATAAGCATACTTATTCTCCTGCTCTTCAGTGCAAACACCTTCCCGCAATTCCAACCCGTAAATCCTGACGCTTCGCCGGAGGCAAAAAAGTTACTGGCTTATTTATACAGCCTGCAAGGTAAACACACACTTGCAGGTCAGCACAATTATAACCAGAGCCTCAATCAATACATGGATTCGGTAAAATCAATCACAGGCAAATTCCCTGCCGTATGGGGAACCGATTTTATTCTGAATGGTACTACAGACCATGGTCCTGAAATTGTAAAAGAAGCGGTTAAAAAATACAATGACGGGTATATTGTCACATTAATGTGGCATGCAGGAAGACCGACCGATGATCCTCCGTACGGATGGAGAGAAAGTGTGCAGGCAGAGCTTGACGAAGCGCAATGGAATGAGCTGACTAAACCTGGAACCGCGTTGAACAAAAGATGGGAAGCGCAGGTCGATAAAATAGCTTCGTATCTGAAGCAACTGCAGGACGCGAAGATTCCTGTCTTGTGGAGACCTTATCATGAAATGAACGGAGTATGGTTCTGGTGGGGCGATAAAAAGGGTCCTGATGGCTATCAGAAATTATGGAAAATGATGTTTGACCGATTCACAAAAGTGCATAAGTTGAATAACCTGCTGTGGGTATGGAATGCAAATGCCCCTCGAGATATTCCGTTCGATCAGGCTTACTCCTATAAAGAATACTATCCGGGTCCGGAATATGTTGATGTGCTGGCAACGGACGTGTATAATCATGATTATGAAGACAGGGATTACAATGAACTGTTGGCACTGGCTAACGGTAAAATCATAGCACTTGGTGAATGCGGTGAACTTCCTAAACCGGAAATCTTAAAGGTTCAGCCCCGCTTCAGCTGGTTCATGGTCTGGGCCAATTGGATCCAGATCGATAACTCACCCCGCAGGGTAAGGGATATTTATGACCATCCCCAGGTGATGACGCATGAAGAAGTCTTTTAGTCTGTTAGTCTTTTAGTCTGTTAGCCTTTTAGTCTGTTAGCCGGGGTATCTCATGAAGAATTTTTTATTCTTACTCTTCATTCAGTTCTGCCTGATATCCCGGGCTCAAACCGATTCTATTCCGGTACTCAACACGCTGAAATACGTGGATGTCGGCATAGGTTCGGGATTACCCGATGGAGAAATCGCCTTAAATGCCGGATTGAACCTGGATATCAATGATCTTTTTGCTTTATTTGTTGAATATAATATGTACCTGAAAGAAGGTGAAATTCTTTACCATGAAACCGGCATGAAAGCCGGCCCATACTACCAGTTTAGGTGGAATTCCTACATAGCCCTTTCGGCAGGTTTCTCAATTATGTTTACCACATCGGGAAATGTTGAACATTTTTACAATATCCCGATCCAGTTAAGGTATAATTTAGGAATAACTAAATTGCTATCGCTTGGGATCAAAGGAACATATAATGCGGTCCTTACCGAGGACTACAGCGATCGCGGATCAGTTGTATTGTTTATAGGAATTAAGTTCAGGAACTGAGGCAGGAACTGAAGTTTGACACCTCACCCCTGCCCTCTAATCAGAACTTACAGCTTATATGGCCGCCTGTATTCATACTGCACCAGCCGATGATTTGAGGCCTCGGTATCATCCCCCTCGAACTTAAGCGTTGCCGGATTCCATTTAACAGGTCGGCCCAGTTCGGTGGCGATATTGCCAAGGCAGCATAAAGTATTGGTACTGCATCCTACTTCAACAGGAGCGATGGGATCTTTGCGCGACCTGACTGAATCGATGAAGTTCTGCATATGGGGCGAGCTGATCTCGAAGCTTCCGCCTCCGCGCTGAGCACTTTTCTGCATCTCCTCAAACATCTTGCGGCGCTCCTCCGGGCTCATTTGTCTGGGTCTGCGGCCGGCAAGTTCCGCAGGTACCAGATCTGCTTTTGAACAGGCCAGGTATCCCCTTGCAACTTCAATCCAACCATCGGTTCCAATGAATTTTATTCCCTGTGCTCCCGGCATGTCATCGAGATAAGGTTGTTCGGTCATTTCAATGCCGTTAAGATATCTGAAGGTAAGATAAGGCTGTCCGTTATAACCCTTTGGTATAATTTCCGAAGGACCGGAACCATCCATACCGATTGCTGCCTGTGATATATCGAACATATGTGCACCCCAGTCTGCAGTGAAGCCGTTTCCGGTTTCGCGGTACCAGCGCCATGCACCCCAGAGTTTTTCCCTTTCCTCAGGTTCGAGGGAGATCGGCGGACAAAGATCAGAATGGTAATGTATGTTCCCATCATTCAGGGGTCCCATCCACAGATTCCAGTTTAAATTAGCCGGAACCGGCATTTCCGGCAGATCGAGCGGCTTGGGAGGATCTCCGACTTTCGAATAGATCCTGGTGATGTGCCCTATGGAACCATTACGCACAAGTTCAATTGCTTTCTGGAATTCCTTGCTTGACCGTTGCTGACTTCCTACCTGGATAATTTTATTGAGATCACGGGAAACCTTCACCATTTTCAATCCTTCCTTGATGGTAAATGCAAGGGGTTTCTGACAATATACATCCTTGCCCGACTGACAGGCATGGATGGTCATAAGTGCATGCCAGTGGTCCGGTGATGCTACTTCTATGGCATCAATATCCGTACGATCGAGCAACTGATCATATTGTTCATATACATCACAGCGAACAGGCATACTTTTGGATTGTTGCCAGGTTTCGATCCGTTTTTTGAAACGTGTTTGCTTCATACTGTCGACGTCGCATCCGGCGGCCACCTGAACACCGGGAACACTTGCAAAACCTGCAAAATCAGATAAAGCCTGTTGCCCTAGTCCGATAAATCCCATTACTACTCTGTCGCTAGGAGCAATCTTTACACCGTCAATCACATAGCTGGGCAGAATGGTCAGTCCCGTTAATCCCAGGGCTGACATTCCAAGGAATTCACGACGGTTGAGACCTTTGTTTGATTTTTTCATTTGAATATTAATAATTTTTTATTTTAGAATTGAATATTTAAATATAGAAACTTTGGACAGCACTTATGGGATTAATAGACAAAATCCGGATTTTTTAAGACGTAATCCTTTTATTATTTAAATTTATACCGCCGGAATGCGGATCTTTACTTTAAATGTAAAGCTGATATCCCTTTAACAATATTTATGATTAGATCTGCAACGTTCCGTATAAAGAAATAATCCATTTGTTAAACAAAAATCCCAAACACCAAAAGTATTCATTATGAGAAAAGCTATGTTTCTTTCAGCATGCATGCTGTTATATTCCGGCATGGTATTTTCACAGTTAACTTCTTTTGATCTATCAAAATACAAACTGCCCGACGTTAAAAGAAAACAACTGGATCTCAATTTTGATTTGAGCGAATCTTACAACAACAATAAAGCCAAACCTGAAGACGGTGAGACGAATTCCGATACTGATTTTAACTTCTACAATTCCACTCGTATAGGGTACAGATCATTTGTCAATACAGACCGCTTCCAGAGTGATCAATATTATTTTCTTGGCTTATCGCCGGAATTTTTGAAACAAAAAAACAGTGGAGGAGATTTAGATAAGAAGACCGAAATAAGCACGAGCTTTGAAATTCGTTCTGAAAATCGCATTTATTTCCGGAATCAATATTTTTTTGAAGCTGATATTAACTTCTACGGCGGCATTAACAATGATAAAACAACCGATAAACTAAGCAGTTACACGGTCAGGGACAGACAGGAA
>DATAEX010000013.1:0-3588 GCA_036257765.1 Bacteroidales bacterium | reverse complement strand
TGAAGACTGAATCAGCGCATGAAACACAGGTGAGGGAATATGCTGATCTGCTTAATTCGATGGGTTATTCAAGTGTTGAAGCATATTTATGGTATGTCAGGCTGGGAAAGGTGATACAAGTCAGGCAGGGTTAGACAACTTACCTTACAGGTTGTTGATAATAAGTAAAACCTATAATGATACAAATCGTATAATTAGCTGCCTAAATAACAGCAGCTATGTCGTACAGAAGAAATTTCATTTTCTTACTTGTCCTTGTTTTTATTCTGCCATTGATAATTTCGTGCAGCTCCGTCAAAGACGTTGAAGAAAGAAGAAACTATATGATTCCAAAAAAATCGGATTTGCCCGCAAATTCCAGATATCAAGAGGCCGGAAAACGAAAAACGTACAATTACAAACCCTCTTCAAACAAAAAAAAGAGTTATTTTTAATGCTTTCCAGGCTTTACTCCTCATTAATGCCCTTATTGAATTTTCTGCCCTGCCATGTATTCCTGTCTTCAAGTAATTTTAAGAATTTAGTAAGTATCTGGTCATAGCGTGGTCCCCATTGGCGGATAACGGCATATCGGGGGGGCGTTTCTCCGGCAATACGGTCAATTACAATATCGGGATTAAGCATTTCAACATATTTAACAAGGAATTCAAGATAATCATCCTCTGTAAAGGTGTAAAATGAAGAAGGATTGGAAGCAAATTCATCAGCAATGGCAGTTCCTCTGAATATCTGCAATTGATGGAATTTCAGACTGTGAAGAGGAAGGCCGGAAATTATGTCAGCACTCCTGAGCATTTCTTCAGAAGTTTCGCCCGGCAGTCCGAATATCAAATGGCCACCTGTTTGTATACCTTTTCCGGAAGTCCTCTTTATGGCTTCCGAGGTTTCGCTAAAGGTATGACAACGGTTAATACGTATAAGTGTATTATCGTAAACCGACTCGATACCGTATTCTATAACAAGATAAGTTCGTTTGGCAAGGTAGCTGAAGTATTCCAGTTTCTCATCATCCATACAATCCGGCCTCGTTCCGATTACTATTCCCTTAATTTCAGAATTCTTTAGAGCCTCTTCGTACAAGGCTTCAAGTTTATCCAAAGTACCATAAGTATTTGAAAATGCCTGAAAATATGCAAGATAACCATTCGCTCTGCGATAACGCTTTCCATGAAAGGAAATTCCTTCAGCGATTTGCTGGCTAACACTTTTTGAAGGATCACAATACGAAGGGTTAAAAGCAGCATTCAGACAATAAGTGCATCCGCCTCTTCCTCTTGTGCCATCGCGGTTGGGACATGTAAAGCCCGCGTTTATGGTAAGCTTTTGAAGCCGTCCTCCAAAATTTCTTTTTAAATAATCGGAATAGAGATTAAGACGCCTGCCTGATTTCATTTATCGTGACCAGAATATTAAAAATTCATTCATTCCTTATACCAGGATGATACCATTACGGATTAAGAAGAAAATACCGTATGATAAAGAAAATAATAAAAAGGATAATCATAAAAATGAAAAGTGAAATAAGTATTGAAACAGGAAGACCTTTATTCCATTGCCTTGAGGAATAGCGTTTTTTTATTCTTACTGAAAGAAATTCCAGATCACTCTTCATAAACGTTTTGCTTTGATGCCGTTTATAACCTTCGAGTGCCTCGGAACAAATCAGGCAATGCCGAAGATGATCTTCTACCCTTACTTTTTCGGCCGGACGCAAGGTGTTTTCAAGATACCTGTTAAACGTAGCTGCAGTCAGGCATCCTCCCGGATTAAACAGACTTCTAGATTTCAGTGGTTCCATTTTGCCTGAGTAAATAGTTTTTTAAATTCCGTTTTCCATTCTGTATATGACTCTTTACTTCATTTAAGCCATATCCGGTGATATCCGAAATCTCCCTGTAACTTTTATCCTCTATATACATTAAACGGATACAGGTACCCTGTTCCTGATTCAGATTATTGACTGCTGATTGAATCTGGGTCTTGCTGAACCTCAGTTCTTCCTCATCGTTAAATGCAGGAAATTCCGACTCGCATTCTTCTGCCTTAATATGATTCTTAACCCTGTTAAGCGATCCTGCCTTACGTATCGACATCAGGCAGTGATTTTTTGTTACCGTATACAGCCAGTTCCGGAAATTTTGAATTTTATGCTCTGCCAGTTTATGGAAAAGGCTTTCAAAAATTTCCATCACTGCATCCTTGCATTGATCGGTATCCGGAAGATAGTTCAGGCAGATACCATAAACAAGGTGAGTATAACGCTCGAATAATACTGCGATCAGCTCCTTATCACCATTCTCGAGATAACCGGTTACCAGTTTCTCATCAGGCATGTCACTCCATGATCGTTGAGAGATTTTTTTACGGTTGAGGCGAAGAAACATTTGAATTAAGGAATACTCCGTTCAAATTTAACTTCAAAATGAAATAACCGATCAAAATTTATGGATTTTCTTTCAGGAGAACATCTATTAATTGAAAGCGACCTGATGAAAAACTTAAAATTACTGATTATGAAAACTCAACCTGCCAACAGAGAAACCGGAACCTTCGAAGACCTGATTTTCGAGGGTCGGAATAAGTCCTACGGGGCTTTTGACCTGAACCGCAAACGTAATAGATTCCTGCTTACTGCTTTTGCTATTTCGTTTGCAGGAATTACAACTTGTATCGCTGTACCTTTTATCAATGCTTTTAAGGGTGATGGTTACGCACATATTGACAATGACGGGTATACTTCGATTGATCTTACTCCGATCAAACAAAAAAGTGACGTACCCTTACCACCTCCTCCTGAGAAATTGGAAGATTTCGAAAAGTCGATGATTAGTAATCTGGCTCCAAAGGTTGTCGAAGAAGCCGAAGATTTTGATTTCATAATAAATGAGGATTTATTCGATAAAAGCATCAATCTTCCTCCCGACATAGAACCTTTTCCGGTTGCACCGGATAATGCTGTGATACCGGTTGACGAGTATGAAAAACCAGTTGATTTTCCAACTGAACAAGCAAGTTTTATGGGTGGCGATGTAAACGATTTCAGAAAATGGGTGAGCGAGAGAATAACCTATCCTCCTGATGCTGCAGAGTCAAATATCTTTGGAAAGGTGATCATAGAATTTTGTGTAAACAGAAAGGGTGAAGTAGTTGAAATCAAAGTTTTAAGAGGCTTGCATCCTTCAGTTGATGATGCCACGATGAAAGTTATTTCTTCTTCGCCAAAATGGATACCTGCCAAACAGGGTGGAAATCCGGTTAAAACCAGATATATAATTCCCTTTATGTTTGATCTGATATAATCACCGCAAAGCAAAATTGCGTTACATTTGACAGAGACGTGCCTGGACACGTCTCTGTCTGTTTTTTGTTGTGTGGGTCAATTAACAAGCGTGACTAACCTATTATTTTAACAAATTGTCAAGGGTAACAAATTGGTATCCCCTTTTCCTTAATTCTGTGATGATCTGTTCCAGCCTGTTGTAAAGTTTATCTGTCCTCCTGGGATCCGTACCGAAATGAGTCAGCATGATAAATCCGTTCAGACCATCGGATTCCTGACTCTCAAAATCCATTACGCTTTTATAAATG
>DATAEX010000010.1:0-4155 GCA_036257765.1 Bacteroidales bacterium | reverse complement strand
ATGCTCAGGGTGCGCTCGTAGAAGAAGAGGATACATCAGAGCTTGAAATTGATATCAAAAACACTTTTGATGAATTCGGAAAACTTGTTTATTCCGGCTCATATAGGGAAAATATTCCTATAGGGATACACCGTATGTACGATAATACCGGTAACGTAACGAATGCCGTTCTGTATGATAATGACGGAACAAAAATTGGTGAGGGTATTATTACCAATGAAGGTAAGAAAGAAGGTGATTGGAAATATTTCTACAATAACGGAAAAGTAAGATCATCCGGAAAATACGTAAATAATCTTGAAACCGGAAAATGGAACTTTTACTTTGAAAACGGGAAGACGGAACAGACTGGTATTTACAAACAGGGTAAAACCGATGGTCTGTGGCAATGGTACTTTACTGATGGAAACCTTAAACGTGAGGAAGAATTCTATGAAGGAAAACCGGAAGGCATTTATGTAGAATATGATACTTCCGGTCAGGTAATGGTTAGCGGAAAATACTTCGACGGTCAGAAAGAAGAGGAATGGGTTTATAAAGTAGGTGATTATATGGAAAAAGGAAAATATGTTGCTGATCTGAGGGATGGCAAATGGCAGGCTTTTTATCCGGATGGTAAATTAAAGTATGAGGGAAATTATATTCAGGATAATCCTGATGGCGAACATAAGTTTTACTATCCGAACGGACAGTTGAAAGAAAGTAACTACTATGTAATGGGTATTTCAGAAAAAAATTGGCGTAAATATGATGAAAATGGCACCCTGCTTTTAACTATTACCTATAAAGATAACAGAGAATATCGAATTAATGGAGAAAAGGTGGAATTTGCCGATAGTGATATAAAGTTAATTCAGTGAGCTGCCTGATGGATAATACTTTTAATATTAGGAACGGGTTTGCTACTGAAGAAGACAGGGAATTAGAAAAAAGTATAAGACCTAAACTTTTCAGTGATTTTAACGGACAGGAAAAGCTTGTTGAAAATCTGAAGGTTTTCGTTCAGGCGGCAAAAATAAGAGGCGAAGCACTTGATCATGTAATACTTTCAGGTCCGCCCGGACTGGGAAAGACCACTTTAGCGAACATTATTTCCAATGAACTTGATAGTAATATTAGGGTTACGTCAGGCCCTGTTCTTGAAAAAGCAGGAGATCTGGCCGGAATCCTTACTAATCTTGAAAAGCACGATGTACTTTTTATAGATGAAATTCATCGGCTTAACGCTACAGTTGAGGAATTTCTTTATTCGGCAATGGAAGATTACAAAATTGACCTGATTATCGACAAAGGTCCCGGCGCAAGATCTATTCAATTAAATCTCAATCCTTTCACCCTGATAGGGGCAACAACAAGAGCAGGCTTATTATCAAGTCCATTACGTGCGCGATTTGGTATTAATATGCATCTTGAATATTATGATGCAAAAATTCTGGAGAGGATTGTAAAAAGATCTGCAGTTTTATTAAATGTAAAAATTACTGATACTGCTGCTCATGAAATCGCCTGCAGGTCAAGAGGAACTCCAAGGATTGCAAATTCGTTGCTGAGGAGAATCAGAGATTTCTCCCAGGTCAGAAGGCTTGACACCATTGATATTGAAATTACTGAATTTGCCCTTGATGCCTTAAATATCGACAAGAATGGGCTTGATGAAATGGATAACCGGATTCTAACAATAATTACAGATAAATTCAACGGCGGACCTGTTGGGATAACTACAATTGCTACCGCAGTAGGTGAAGATGGCGGAACAATTGAAGAAGTATATGAACCGTTTCTTATAAAAGAAGGATATATTAAGCGAACTCCCAGGGGAAGAGAGGTCACACAACTGACTTATAAACATCTTGGCAGATTAAGGCCAGGCCACCTGCCGCTACAATTTGATTAAAAGTTAATACGAGCTCTTGAACTGACTAATAAACCGGATATCATTTTCAAAATAAAGGCGAAGATCATTTACCTGATATTTCAGCATAGCTGTTCGTTCAAGTCCCATTCCAAAGGCAAATCCGGTGTATTTTTCGCTGTCAATTCCCGAAGCCTCAAGTACATTAGGATCAACCATACCGCAACCAAGGATTTCAAGGAAGCCTGTATGTTTGCAAACATTGCAACCTACGCCACCACATATTGTACATGAAACATCCATTTCTGCTGAAGGTTCCGTGAAGGGAAAGAAAGATGGCCTGAGACGAATCTGGGTCTTTTCACCAAACATTTCGCGGGCAAAAAACATAAGAGTTTGCTTGAGATCGGCAAATGATACGTTAGTATCTATATAAAGGCCTTCAATCTGATGAAATATGCAATGTGCACGGGCAGATATCGCTTCATTCCGGAAAACTCTGCCAGGGAATATTTTCCTTATTGGAGGTTTAGATGTTTCCATTACGCGCACCTGAACTGACGAAGTGTGTGTTCGCAAAACAAGATCAGGATTCTTCTCAATGAAAAATGTATCCTGCATATCACGGGCAGGGTGTTCATGAGGAAAATTCAATCCTGTAAATACGTGCCAGTCGTCCTCAATTTCAGGACCTTCAGCAACGGTAAAGCCAATTTTGGAAAAAATTGTAACTATTTCCCTGCGGATTAAGGAAACGGGATGTCTTGAACCTAGCACTACCGGCTCTGCAGGCAAGGTAAGATCACCCTTGAATGCTTCATCTGTTTCAGCAAGGAGAATTTTGTGCGCCTCGAATTTTGCTGTAGCAGATTCCTTCAAACCGTTTAGCATCATTCCAGTCTCCTTTTTCTGTTCCGGAGGAACGGTTCTGAACGAGGCAAATAACTCCTGAATGACTCCTTTTTTGCTTAAATAAATTAAACGGAATTTTTCAAGATCATCCTGTTCATTTATGACGTAGTTCTCAATCTGAATTAAGTGTTTCTTTATTTCTTCAATCATGGCAGATTCATTATTCCTGTAAAAAAGCCTTAATAATTCTCATATCAATTAAAGGACGGTTACGCTGATCAGTTTCAGCTGATGCAATTTTATCAATTACATTAATACCTTCTATTACTTCACCAAATACAGTATAACTATTATCCAAATGAGGTGTGCCGCCAGTAGTAGTATATGCTTTTATTTCACCGTCGGTAAAAGGCTGATGTCGGCCTGACTGGGAGAGTGAGTTAAGCTGTGAGGATGTTAAAACCTGACCTTGTACTATATAAAATTGGGAACCTGAGGAACTCTTTGAAGGGTTAACCTGGTCCCCAAGACGTGCAGCGGCAACAGCACCCTTTTTATGGAAAAGATTTTGATTGAATTCAGCTGGTATTGTATATCCCGGACCACCATCTCCCAACGGCTGACCGGGCTGTGCTTTGCGCGAATTAGGATCCCCGGTCTGAATCATAAAGCCCTGAATAACTCTGTGAAAAATTATACTGTCATAATATCCGCTTTGAACCAGCTTTACAAAGTTCTCCTTATGTAAGGGTGTTTCATCGTATAGCTTAATCTTAAACGTTCCGATGGTGGTTTCGAAAACTGCAATCGTTTGTGCCTGCGTCATAAATACTGATCCGATAGTTAATAAATAGAATGTAAATATTGTTAAAAGTGAAAATGCTTTTTTCATAGGTACAGCTTTTTTCCGGTATATTTACGGATTGTTCCGGGTTGTGAAATTATGAATAATTTGTTTTAGTTTTTAAGTCAACAGCTGGCAGTGTCAAATCCATATAAAAATCTTGGGGGTCAGGCAATAGTTTATGGACTGGGAAATATTGTTCCAAGAATTCTCAATTATGCAGTCTTAACTGTCTACTATACAAGAAGGTTTGCTCCCGAAGAATATGGAATAATTACCGAATTGTATGCCTATGTTGCAATTCTAATGGTCGTTCTAACCTATGGGATGGAAACAGGACTATTTAAATTTTCTTCGGGAAACGACAATAGAGATATAGTTTACAGTTCTGTTTTAAACACAGTCTTCCTCACTTCTTTGATTTTTGCATTGTTCGTAATTTTTTTCAGAAAACCGGTGGCACAATGGATAGGATATGGTGGTAATCCTGAATATGTTAGCTACCTTGGAATAACATTGTCAATGGATGCTGTATGTGCCATTATCTTTGCAAAACTCCGGATTGAAAATAAGGTGAGGCGCTTTGCTATTGTAAAAATCATAAATG
>DATAEX010000009.1:0-7496 GCA_036257765.1 Bacteroidales bacterium | reverse complement strand
CATTTATTGCTATGGCCCTGGTGGACAAAGCCGGCCGGAAGCCTCTTATGTTGATCGGTTCGGGAGGTCTTGCAGTAATCTTTGTTCTTGTAGCCCGGTTACTTGCGTCGGGATCGGAAATGGTATCGGTTCTGTTACTTTTATCGATGGGTACCTATGCCATGTCGCTGGCACCCGTCACCTGGGTACTGATCTCGGAGATTTTTCCAAATTCTGTGCGCGGTACAGCCAGTTCAATAGCAGTCATGAGCTTATGGGCCGCGTACTTTATTCTAATTTTCACTTTTCCTGCCTTATTTGAAAACTTAGGAGATAAGACCTTCTATATATATGCCTTTGTGTGTGTATTGGGATTTCTCTTCATTTTACTAAAACTGAAAGAAACGAGGAACAGAACGCTTGAACAGCTTGAGAATCAAATGTCGCACTTAAATGAGCCTGAGCTATGACTATAAAAAATAATCCTATATTATTTACATTGTTCCTACTTAGTATTCTTTTAACAGGATGTTCAGAAAACCAAATTCCATTCATCGACCTGAGCGGCGAATGGGAATTCAGGATAGATCCTGATGACGAAGGTATTTCTGCCGGCTGGTTCAATACGTCTTTTAATGAAAAGGTTACTCTTCCCGGATCAATGCTTACGAACGGAAAAGGTTATGATGTAACGGCTGAGACCAAATGGACAGGAGGGATATGGGACAGTACATGGTTTCATCATCCTGATTTTGCAAAATACCGTGAGCCGGGAAATGTTAAAGTAGCGTTCTGGCTGCAGCCGCTGAAGTACTATGCCGGACCTGCCTGGTATCGCAGGAAAGTAGTAATACCTGATAAATGGAAAGATAGTCATACCGAACTGTTTCTTGAGCGGTGTCACTGGGAAAGCACGGTTTGGGTAGATGATCAGCCTGCCGGTATGCAGAATGCACTCAGTGCCCCTCATAGTTATGATCTCAGCCAGTGGCTCACTCCGGGGGAACATACCATTACAATTCGTGTTGATAACAGGATTAAAGATATTGATCCGGGCAGGGATGCCCACAGTGTGAGCGATAATACGCAGACAAACTGGAACGGAATGATCGGAAAGATCGGCCTGATTAACAGACCTGCTATTTACATAAGCGATATCCGGCTATTCCCTGATATTAAAAACAAGACTGTCAGAGCTTTCATTGCCATTAATAATCAGAAAGGGACAGAAATAAAGTGCAATCTGAAAATCCGCGCCAAACTTGTATACGGGAATAAAGGGGAGCGGCTAAAACCTTTAGTCCGCGAAGTAGTTGCATCCTCCGATACGACGCAAGTTATGCTGGACTATGATATGGGCAATGCTCCGGCGTTGTGGAGCGAATTTGATCCTAATGTATACTCTTTTGAGGCTGTTCTTGAAAGCCCTGCCGGCTCAGATAAAAGCAATGTTGATTTCGGGATGAGGGAGTTCGTTGTTAGTGGTAAGAGGTTTTCTGTAAACGGTCAGGTAGTCTTTCTTCGGGGCACACTTGAATGTGCTATTTTTCCAAAAACCGGTTATCCATCCGTAAATGTCGGGGACTGGATGCACATTTACGGAAAATGCAAGGAATACGGTTTGAACCATGTCAGGTTCCATTCATGGTGCCCGCCGGAAGCCGCATTTATTGCAGCTGACCGAATGGGGATCTACCTGTCGGTCGAAAACTCTGCATGGGCACATATCGGTGACGGTACCCCCATTGACCAGTATATTTATGATGAAAGCAACCGAATAGTCAAAAACTTTGGCAATCACCCGTCATTCTGCATGATGCCTTATGGAAATGAGGCATCGGGCGACAGTGCTGTTCAATATCTTACAAAATTTATTGGCTATTGGCAAAAGAAAGACAGCAGACGGTTATATACATCCGGATCAGGATTTCCTCAAAGCCCGGCCAGTGATTATACCAGTTCGGGTGCGCCGAGGATTCAATGGTGGGAAGCCGGATTGAACAGCCCAATAAATGCCAATCCTCCTACGACCGATTTCGACTGGACCCAATACCTTGACACGGCAAAACCCACTGTAAGTCATGAAATCGGTCAATGGTGTGTTTACCCTGATTTCAAGGAAATGAGCCTTTATGAGGGTGTTCTCAAACCAAAAAATTTCGAGATCTTCAAAGAGAAACTTGAGGAACACGGAATGGGACATCTGGCCGATAGTTTTCTGCTGGCATCAGGAAAACTTCAGGTATTATGCTATAAGGCCGACATCGAAGCGGCATTCCGTACTCCTGATTTTGCTGGTTTTCAGTTACTCGACCTGCATGATTTCCCGGGACAGGGTACGGCTTTGGTTGGGGTGTTGAACGCTTTCTGGGAAGATAAGAGTTATGTAACGGCCAAAGAATACAGACGGTTTTGCAATACCACGGTGCCCCTGTTACGAATGAAAAAAATGATTTGGCTAAATAATGAAATTTTCACAGCCCGTGCAGAGATTGCGCATTTCGGGCAGAATGCACTTGAAAATACTGTCCTGTGGTGGAAGATCTTCGATGAACATGGTAATGTAGGCGCCAGCGGTGAATTTCCTGACAGCAGGGTAGATATCGGCTTGACCGCTCCACTGGGTGAAATCATTCATCCTTTATCAGATATTAAACAACCTGCCAAATTAACAGTGACTGTTGGAGCAGGTGTAATCGAAAACTCATGGGATTTCTGGGTGTATCCCGAATCAGTTCCAGAAATTCCGGGTGAAAAGGAGATACTTGTCACCTCTGACCTGAACCCGGCAACCATAAAGTATCTGAAGCAGGGCGGAAAAGTGCTTTTAACCGTTAAAAAAGGTTCGGTTGTTCCTGATAAAGGAGGTAATGTTCCGGTTGGTTTTTCAAGTATTTTCTGGAACACGCAATGGACCGCATTCCGGCAGCCGCCGTTCACATTGGGCATTCTTTGTAATCCCTCTCATCCGGCTCTTTCCGAATTCCCTTCTGAATATCACAGTAACTGGCAATGGTGGGATGCAATGAGTCATTGCAATGCCATCAGGCTCGATTCAATATCAACCGATATACAGCCAATCGTAAGGATAATTGATGATTGGTTCACAGCACGACCGTTGGGACTTATATTTGAATGCAGAATTGGCACGGGAAAGCTAATTGTTTCGGGAGTTGACCTGATTAGCAATTTGGACGACAGGCCCGAAGCCAGGCAGCTATTATTCAGCCTCAAAAAATATATGGCAGGCAACAGTTTTAATCCGGTTGTTGCCGTAGAGCCTGAAAAAATAATTTCATTGGTGAACTAAATATTTTTAATCATGAAAAAAATTCAGTGCCTCATTCTACTGATAATGTCAGTATTAATGAACATTAGTGCACAGACATTACTTTTTGACGGTGATTGGCACTTTCACCGCGGTGGTGCCCAGGGAGCAGAAAGGCCGGAATTTGATGATTCGGGATGGAGAAATGTGGATTTGCCGCACGACTGGAGCATCGAGGATATGCCGGGTAAACAGACTCCTTTCGACCCTGATGCAATAAACCAGGTTAGCGGAGGGTTCACCGTTGGCGGTTCAGGCTGGTACAGAAAAACTTTTTCTTTAGACGCGGGGGAAAAAAATAAAAAGGTGATCATTCAATTTGATGGAGTTTACATGAATGCCGAATTCTGGCTTAACGGGCAATCCCTTGGAAACCATCCTTACGGATATACAAGTTTCTGGTTTGATATTACCGATAAAGTTAAGTTTGGCGGGGAAAACGTTCTGGCAGTGCTGGTTCAGAATGAAGGGAGAAACAGCAGATGGTATACCGGTTCGGGGATTTACAGGCATGTGTGGCTGAAAATTATGAATCCTGTTCATACAGACCTCTGGGGCGTGTATATTACGACCCCGGCGGTGACTGAAGAAAATGCAGATGTTAAAATAAAGACTACAGTTGTTAATCAGGGTAATGATCAGGCTAATGTGAAGTTGATTACACGAATTATAGATAAGAACGGGGTTGAGAAGGCAGAAATTACATCGGAGCAATTGCTTGGCGACGGAAGAAAACATGAATTCAGCCAGGATCTCAAGGTTATTGATCCTGAACTTTGGTCAACTGACTCCCCTGTTTTATATCTTGCTGTTTCTGAAGTATACACCGGTAACGAATTAACAGATATAACTGAAACCCGTTTTGGTATACGATCCATTTCATTTGATACGGCTTATGGGTTTCGTTTGAACGGCAGAACACTGAAGCTTAAGGGTGGCTGTGTACATCACGATAACGGACCTCTTGGAGCGCGAACATACGACAGGGCTGAAGAAAGACGTGTGGAATTACTTAAGGCCAGCGGGTTTAATGCTATCCGCTGCTCGCATAATCCGCCCTCGCCGGCTTTCCTTGATGCATGCGACAGGCTTGGCATGCTGGTGATCGACGAAACTTTCGATATGTGGAGGATAGCTAATAATCCTCACGATTACCATCTCTACTTTGATGAATGGTGGCAGAAAGATGTAGAAAGTATGGTCAGGCGTGACCGAAACCATCCATCCATAATAATCTGGAGTATCGGTAACGAGATCAGGAACATGGAGCATCCTGATGTAATTGCGGTTGGGAAGAAACTGGGCGATTATATCAGGACTATGGAACCCACCAGGCCGATAGCTGCAGCAGTGAATAATCTGCACCCTCAAAAGGATCCGTTTTTTGCCATACTTGATATCTGCGGTTACAACTATGCCGCCGGCGGTGATCATCTGAAAAAGTCGATCTATGCGGATGATCATGAGCGTGTGCCTGAACGGATCATGGTCGGAACCGAATCATATGCTCTTGAGGCATTCGGTGCCTGGATGCCCGTGAATGACTACAATTATGTTATCGGCGATTTTGTGTGGACAGCTTTTGATTATATTGGAGAGGCCAGTATCGGATGGCGTGGTTACTGGCAGGAAAGTAGTTTCTATCCGTGGAACCTGGCATATTGCGGTGATATTGATATTTGCGGCTGGAAGAGGCCCCAGTCGTATTACCGGGATGCTTTATGGAAGCCAAACCAAGTTTCGGTATTTGTAACCCCTCCGGAACCGAGCTTTCCTGTAAATCCCGAAAAGCAGTCGTGGAGCAAATGGGAATGGCACGATGTTGTGCCTTCATGGACATGGACCGGGCGTGAGGGACAATCGCTTGAAGTAACTGCATACTCCTCATGTGAAATGGCCGAGTTAACCATAAACGGAAAGTCGTTTGGCCGTAAGGAAACCAACCGCTCGACGGAATATATGGCCACATGGCAGATTCCTTATGTGCCGGGTGAATTGAAGGTGACAGGTATAAACGGAAAAAAGAAAATAGCCTCGGCTATGCTGTTGACTGCCGGCGTTTCAACAAATATCAGGATGACGCCGGACAAGAATATTATAAAAGCGGATAATCAGGACCTGAGCTACATTACCATTGAGTTGACCGACGAAAAAGGAATTCTTAACCCGAATGCAGATGATCTTATAAAATTCGGCATTGAAGGTAGTGGTGTTATCGTCGGTGTCGGTAATGCAAATCCTCTGAGCATTGAAAGCTATCAGTTGCCGCAACGCAAAGCCTGGCGGGGTAAGTGCCTGGTAGTAGTAAAATCAAACGGCAAACCGGGAGAGATCACTCTCACCGCTTCAGCAGAAGGTTTGCCGGAGGCAAAGATGATAATTCGGGCAGAGTGAAGAATTGCCCCCGGTTTTGATTGAGCCTGTAGCTACTTCTCAAACTTCCCAAGCAAATCCTTCACTGCATCCTTATGAACCATGTAGTCCATCATTTTGAGCTTCACATAATCTTCAGTAAAGAAATAGTAACCAAATTCCTTTGCACTGGCATCATTATTTCTTGAACCGGCACTCGAATCCTTTATCAGGTACCAGTCTTTTCCATCTTTTTCAAGATATCCAACAAGGTGCATTCCGTGATCGTCAGTAGTCGTTTTGTTTGAAAACCTGAATTGGCGGGCATCATCGTTAATATATGCTGAAGGAATGTCGAATTCGGGAATAACAGCGCACTGTGTATTGCGGTCAAATCCCGGTTCAGAAACATCGCCTCCTATACTTACGGTATAACCCTTTCTGACGATATCCTTAAGAGTCGACATGTAAACATCGAGAGGAATATTGAAATAGTCGGCGTTATGCCACCAGTTATCAGGAACTTTATATTCAACCTGCTGCCAGAAAGGCTCCTGTATATATGACAAGATATCTACGTAATCATCAGGATTCAGTTTGAGAACGTCCGTAAGATATTGCTGCGGTGTTATTTGTTTGCCACTAACAGTGACTTGTGCCGGTGGTTCACCTAAATAATGGTTCATAATCGATTTAATCGTGGAAACCGCATCTTCCTCGTTCCATGATGAATTGGCTTTGAGCGACTGCAGAAAGCTGTTCATTTCATTGAACATGTTTTCATGATTATGATATTTTCTTTCGTTCAGAAGGCCGCTGTAGGCTTCAGCAGGAACCACTCCGTATTTTTTCCATATCCTCTTCACAGCGTTGGCCTCTGATCCCTCACCGAATTCGGAATTCCCCCGTTCCCGGATAAATCGTCTTGCCTTTTCAACATATTCCCAATATACAGTGTAGATTTCCGATAATTTCACTTTCACTTTATTGATCCGGTATGCCTCGGATTCAAGAAATGAAGTTGTTGAAAAGCACCAGCATGTACCTGTATTTCCCTGTGAAATAGGAGGGTTGTGCCATTGCTGGTTTTTATACAGATCTGTTTTATTGGGCACCTGAAGATTTGAAAGATCAGCAGCAAATGTCCTTCTTACCCTGGCAGGCTCAGTTCTTTCAGCCACTTCGCGATCATCTTTCATGATTGATGTCTGGTAAAATCCAGGTTTTGACTCCCTGAATACTGCCTTCATATTATTCTGGGCCGACAGACTTGACGGCAAAAAACAAGTCAGCAATGCAACTATGAAAATTTTAAATTTCATGTGATATGATTTTTAATTTGATATCTGCAAAATACATTTATTTTTTGTAACACGTGATAATTCCTGTCATGTTTCAGGATCGAGAACAATTATATCACAGGGTTCAAGAGGCTGGTCACCTTTGAATTTGAGCAAAAGCTGGGCGGTGGTTATTACGTCGCGTCTGCAATACGAAACGATACGCATGATATCTTTATCTTGCCAGTAAACCTGTGAGACCTGGCTTCCGTCTATGTCCGACTTCGGGCTTTCGAGCTGAAAAACCGAAGCAAGGAGGTCAAGGGAAGTATAGTGCTTATGGTCGCCGAACTTCCATAATTCAAGTGTGTCTATATGCCTGACGTCCCATGGTCGTTTACCGGCAACTTCAAAAATATCAGGTAATTTCAGGCCATTTATCAGCATTCGGCGGGCTATATACGGAAAATCGAATTCCCTGCCGTTATGTGCACACAGATCGATGTCCTTCTTTTTCTGGCATAATCGTACAACCAAATCGGCAAAGTTAACAAGGA
>DATAEX010000002.1:0-3853 GCA_036257765.1 Bacteroidales bacterium | reverse complement strand
GTTATTTATCCTGATCCCAACCCGGGTAAGGAAACAACAACACTGGAGCAAAGGATTAGCAGCAATACCGGATTTACGCCGCTGTCGACATTTTCTTTCCTGGTATTTACTCTGTTGTATTTTCCATGCCTGGCAACAGTTACTGCAATTTTTAATGAAACCGGATCATGGAAATGGTCTGTTTTCTCAATAATAATGACGACAGGGATTGCGTGGCTGCTTTCCTTTGTGGTTTATCAGACAGGAATGATATTCACATAAGATTATGATACAGGATATAATTACATCCGCAATTATTGCAGCTTCGGCTGGCGTCACTCTATATAATGTTTATAGTACGCTCTTCAGACCTAAAGCAAAAAAATTGCATCACTGCACAGGTTGTGCAGGATGCAATCTTAAAGTACCGGTAGTTAAATACCGTTAATTAGTTATTCAGCATAACCGGTTTGCCGTAACCGATCCTTTCGAGAGGCTTTAATTGAGTATCTGCATCACCTGCAATCACGTATATCATCTGGTCGGGCTTGATATAATTCTGGGCAAGGCTCTTATGCTGATCAACCGTCATCTCCCTGACAATCTTTTCTTCTTTCAGAACATAATCTTCCGGCAAATTGTATTTACTTATGGCAGAAAGCATGGAAAGCAGATTATTGATCGTTTCAAATCTCCTGAGATTGGACTTTACAAGTGAATTTCTGGTGAATTCCATTTCTTCATCTGAAATACCATTACGGTAATCCTCCATCGACTTTTTGAAAATACCTACCGATTCAAAAGTAGCATCGGAACGCACGCTTGAATTTGCAAAGAAAGGAGCAGGATTCTTCATTTCACTGAATGATGATCTTGCACCGTAGGTGAAACCTTTTTCCTCTCTGAGAATGAGGTTCAAATTCCCACTAAACGAGCCGCCCAGCTTGTAATTCATAACAGTGAGTGCAAAATAGTTGGGATCAGTTCTGGGAACCGAAAGCCGGCCGGCATATATTACCGACTGTTTTGCCCCCGGTACATTGATAAAGTAGATAGTTGATTTTTGTGGCCCTTCGGGTACAGTATATTCAGGAAATTCGACTTCTTTCTTCTTCCAGTTCTCTTCAAGGGAGTTCAATGCACTGGTTACCTCATCCCTGGTTACATTGCCTGCAATATTAAAACGAGATACGGAAGGTGAGAAGCATCGGTTATAGTAAGCTTTCAGATCATCTATTGTTATTTCGGCAACCGTTTCTTTTGTTCCGGCAATATCGTTGGAAAAGATATGCTGATCGCCATAAAGTAACTTATAAAATGCTTTCTGTGCCAGATATTGAGGATCAGCCTCGCGTTGTTCCAGTTGATTAATAGTTCGTACTTTGGCTAATTCAAATTGAGTACTGTCCCATCTTGGCTGGAGAAGCATTTCTTCAACTAGTGCAAGTGTTTCAGTGAAGTTGCGGGAAAGGCAGTTTGCATTAACCACAATTTCTTCGCGGGTAGTATACCAGTTAATATTTGCACCCAGTAGCTCTATTTCCTCTTCAAGCTGTTCCGGAGTTTTGTTTTTAGTTCCCTCCGGCATCATATCGGTGATAAGGTTTGCTGCACCGGGTTTCGACGGATCATCCAGGTAAAAACCTCCATCTATGGCAAGTTCAAACGTGACAAGGGGAAGTTCATCATGTTGAATACCCCTCACTTTAAGTCCGTTGCTTAATTCAGCGCTCCATATTTCAGGAACATTTATAAGAGGATCAGATCCAACTTCAGGTTCCTTTGAGCGGTCTATAGCTGATGAAGTTTTTTCGACCGGGTTCGTAGCAACAACATTTTCAATCTTAACCTGGCCTGAAGAAGTAATACTCTCTTCAACAACACCGGCCGGAACTGAATTCTCAGCCATAAGCGACTGCTTTCCCCTGGGTACAAAACTTGTGACAACCATGGGCTTGTCCTTGATATACGTGTTATAAACTCGCATAACATCCTCTATCGTAACATTTTTGTAATTGGCAAGGTCCTGTTCAATGAAACCCGGATTGTCCGTGAATGTGTTATAAAATGCAAGCTGAAGCGACTTGATGAAAACATTATTGATGCCGTTGTAGAAATCAGTTTCAACAAGTGCTCTCACCCGATCAATATCCTTCTGTGTGATTCCTTCCTCTTCGAAAAGTTTGAAGGCTTCTTTAACTCCACTTTCAATCTCCGCCAGCGATTTGCCTTCGTTTGCTCTCATACTCATCGTGAATCTTCCGGCAAGTTCCATAGTATAGTTGAAGGCATTGGTCTCAGAGGTAAGTTGCTTGTCTTTCACAAGTACCCTGTACATGGGTGCTTTTTTACCTTCGGCCAGTATTCTGGCCAAATAGGTCAGGGCGTAAGAATCTTTGTTGTACTCCTCAGCTGAAGGCCAGACTATTGTAATTTCAGGTACCGTGGCAAAATTATCCTCATGAAAGAGTCTTTTCGATTCAGGAAGAACTACAGGCATTGGTTGTCTGACAGCGACCTCTCCATGAGGTTTAATTTCACCGAAATATTTTTCTACAAGAGTTTTAACCGAATCCTTATCGAAATCTCCGGCAAGTACAAGTGTTGCATTATTAGGACCATAGAATTTATCATAAAAAGCCCGTACATCTTCCACCGTGGCTTTTTGAAGATCAGCCATTTCGCCGATAACCTGCCAGTTGTAAGGATGTCCCTCAGGGAAAAGGTTTTTGTCGATTACATAATCAGTATGACCGTAAGGAACGTTATCCACACCCTGTCTTTTTTCATTCTGTACCACATTTTGCTGCACTGCGAAGGCATTCTGGGTAACCGTATTTATAAAGAATCCCATACGGTCTGATTCCATCCATAATACAAGCTCCAGAGCATTTTTAGGAACAACTTCAAAATAGGTTGTAACATCATTATTGGTAAAACCATTGAGGGTACCTCCGACATTCTGTATTTTTCTGAAGAACTGATCCTGAGGGATATTTTCCGATTCCTGAAAAAGCATATGTTCAAAAAGATGAGCAAAACCTGTTTTACCAGGTTCTTCACGGCTTGAACCAACATGATACATTATTGCAGTTGACACGATCGGATCGGATGTGTCCTGGTGCAGTACAACTTCAAGTCCGTTGGGCAGACTGTACTTTTCATATTCAATAGTGAAAGGTTTTTCAGTAGGTGCTTTTTTGCACGTTGCCAATAAAAACAACGCCAAAACAACAATACCTGATTGAAAGAATAATCTCTTTTTCATATACTTTGTTAATTAATTGGTTTTGGGGAAGAGAAGAATAACATAAGAAAATACATTGTGTTCAAAGGATTACCATATGGAAGATATTTGACTGATTAGTCCGTGTTCATCTATAAATGAGTGTATTTTGTAGATTAGTTTTGAAAAAGGTGACTGAATAATTTAACTTAGTTTAAAAGAAAGGTTAAATATACTAAACAAACGCATTATGGAAAACAGAAATATTACTCATCGGTATTCACGACGGAAATTCCTTGGCACATCAGCCACGGCGGCTGCATTTACAATGATCCCGCTAAATTCCGCTTTTGGAAGTCACGTAGAAAGCAAATTATTAAAACCAGATTCGAACTTTAACGGAGTGCAGATCGGAGCAATCACTTACAGCTGGCGGAGTATGCCGGGTGGAGTCGACAATATCATTAAATATTGCACAGAAACCGGCATAAGTTCTGTTGAATTAATGAGCAATGATGTTGAAGAATATCTTGGAGCACCGGAGAACCCTATTTGGGCTATGATGCGTCAGTCACCTCCACCTCCTCCGCCGCCTCCTCCTCCTGCATCTGCTCAGCAGGGTACACAGGCGCCTGCTGCGGCACCGTC
>DATAEX010000001.1:0-4317 GCA_036257765.1 Bacteroidales bacterium | reverse complement strand
AAATTACTTTTTATTTTAACATAAGCATGCTGAAAATCAATCGTTTCAAAAACACCCTGCTCAAGAGCCTTATTCTGCTTTTATTATTTGCTTTTGCTCCTACCGATATTCCTCAGGGCATGCTTGATGCTCTGAAGACAGGGAATTCTATTCAATTGTCACAATATTTCAGTACAAGCATTGAGTTGGCAATTCCAGGTAAGGAGGATATATACAGTAATAAGCAGGCAGAACTCATTTTAAAAGATTTCTTTGCAAAACATGTGCCATCCGGTTTTACCATACTTCATAAAGGTGGTAAAGAAGGATCACAATACGCCATCGGCAATTTGACAACATCAGATGGAAATTTCAGAGTGACCCTTCTGATAAAACTAAAAGAAAATAAGCCGTATATACACCAACTCCGATTCGAAGAGGAAAATGCCGATTGATTACCTGGATGATTTTATAGAAAATGCACTTCGTGAAGACGTAGGTGACGGAGACCATACTTCGCTTGCATGTATTCCTGACGGTGCAATGGGAAAGGCACAGTTACTTGTTAAGGAGGAAGGTATAATAGCCGGTGTTAAAGTTGCAGAGCAAATTTTAAGGAAAGCAGATCCGGAAGTGATCATTGAAATATTTGTAAATGATGGTGAGGTAGTAAAACCAATGAATATTGTATTCATTGTTGAAGGCAAAATACGAGCACTACTGAAAGCTGAACGATTGGTTCTAAATGTTATGCAGCGCATGAGCGGCATAGCCACCACAACCCGTCATTATGTTGAAAGGCTAAATGGCCTGAAAACAAGGATACTTGATACAAGAAAGACCACCCCGGGAATGAGAATTCTCGAAAAGCTTGCAGTGAAAACCGGAGGCGGTACAAATCATCGTTTTGGCTTATTTGATATGATTCTCATAAAGGATAATCATATCGATTTTGCAGGAAGCATACCAAACGCTATAAACCGTACAAGAGAATACCTTAAGAAAACCGGTAAAGATCTTCTCATTGAAATTGAAGCCCGAAGTCTTGACGATATCAGTACAATTTTGTCTGTTGGAGGAGTTGACCGGATTATGCTGGATAATTTTGATATAAATACGACCCGTGAGGCGGTAAAAATGATCGGAGAACAATTTGAGACCGAATCATCAGGCGGAATAACATATGAGAATATCCGTAATTATGCGGAATGCGGTGTCGACTTTATTTCAGTTGGCGCTCTCACTCACCATTTAAAAAGCCTGGACCTGAGCCTGAAGGCATTAAACTACAAGAATGATGAATTCGGCCCAACGCATCTTTACATCTGATTTTGTAAAAAAGCAGACCTCGAAGCTGAAATGTTTCTTTCAGAAAATCAGTTTTCCGGGCGCAAAAGGCCTTTCATTTTATGAGGTTTCTTCCATGTTTTTTAAAGGACTGTCAAAAGGTTCCTTGAATATTCGTGCCACATCGATAGCCTTTCATTTTTTGCTTGCGCTCGGACCCGCTGTTATATTCCTTCTTGGTTTGATACCATATATCCCCTTCAGCAATTTCCAGGTCGGCATGATGGATGTTCTTCAGGATATTATTCCTGAAAATTCATATATAGTGCTTGAATCACTTCTCCAGGAAATATTCGATAAGCATCATGGCCTGCAGATCTTTGGCTTCCTGGTCACCTTGTTCTTTATTCAAAAAGGACTGAATGGCATCATTGAAGCCTTCAATGCCACCTATCACACTGTTGATGCCAGATCATGGATAGAAAGGCATTTGGTATCCCTGTTTCTCTTTTTGATTTTTTTCATCCTTGTTACTTTATCGGCTATACTTCTGTTTTTCAGCAACATGTGGATAAAACATTTACATGAATCCGGGGTCATCAAGGCACAGGCAACTGTGACCATGTTGCTGGCAGGCAAATGGCTGATTGTTTGCGCTGTGACATTTATGGTTATATCATTTCTGTATTTTATGGCACCGGCACGAAAAACCAAATGGCGATTATTCACCCCCGGATCGGCTTTTGCAACCTTGCTTTCCATTGTGACATCCATTATTGTTTCCTATATAATAAATCACTTTGCTCCTTTCAACAGATTTTATGGTTCGATCGGTACTCTCATAGCCGTTATGCTCTGGATGAATTTCAATGCTATGGCCCTTCTCGCGGGCTTCGAATTAAACGCAAGCATAAAGAATGCACGCATCAGAAAACTTGAACCAACAGTGATTTGAAGTGTTTTATAACGTGCCGCATTATTTAAATTATGGCCCCCACCGGATATCATATGGAAACCCATTTACTCGAAATAGATAACCTGGATGCTGATCCTATAGTTCAGTTCAGGTATTGGCTTAATGAAGCACTTAACAGTAATGTTCCTGAACCCACTGCAATGGTTCTTTCAACATCCACTTCCGATGGTAAGCCATCTTCGAGGGTTGTCCTGTTAAAAGGGATTGATAATTACGGGTTCACCTTCTTTACAAACTATGAAAGCAGGAAGGCCATGGATATCGCATCAAATCCACAGGGCTCGCTGCTGTTTTACTGGGTTACTCTTGAAAGGCAGGTAAGGATCGAAGGTAAAATACTGAAAACCGCTCCCCATGAATCGGATGAATACTTTACTTCACGGCCTGAAGGCAGCAAGATAGGAGCATGGGCTTCACCACAAAGTAAACGTATTCCGAGCCGCGAATATCTTGAAAACTTACAGCGAGATTATATGCGGTTGTTTCGTTCTAAAATAATGGAGCGACCTGAAAACTGGGGTGGTTATAAGTTAGTTCCCGACATAATAGAATTCTGGCAGAGCCGTGAAAATCGACTGCACGACCGTTTTGAATATGTCCGTAAAGGCAGTATCTGGGAAATTTATCGCCTTGCACCATAATACCCCTATTTTTTAAGCAACTCTAATCTCTCTTCAATAGCCTTAATTTTAGTCTTGGCATCATCCTTTTTCCTGTTCTCCAATTCGAGCACTTTAGCCGGCGCGTTATTTACAAATTTCTCATTATTCAGCTTCTTCATCACCGATTCAAGAAATCCGAGGGTATATCTGAGTTCGTCTTCGAGCTTTTTAATTTCCTCTTCGCTATTATGCAATTCACCGAGAGGAATGTAATATTCTGCATCTGCAGTTATATAACTTACAGCACTTTCGGGCTTGTCAGTAACGATTTTAATTTCTGAAAGATTAGCCTGTTTGAGAACCACAGCCTCGAAATCGTTATGATAATCAGTGGGTCTGATCAGAAGAACAAGTTTTTCTTTTACGGGTATTTGTTTTTCAATCCTTGTATTCCTTACAAACCCAACTACCTGTTTAACCTGTTCGAACCGGCTGAGTTTCTCTTTATCGATTGGCTTCACAGAAGGTGCCTTTTCAAACATAAGGCTGAATCCCTGTGGCCTTTCCTTTAGTAAATGCCAGATTTCTTCGGTAATAAAAGGAATAAAAGGATGTAAAATTCTGAGCAATACTTCAAACATCTCAATGGTCGAT
Source organism: Bacteroidales bacterium (assembly GCA_036257765.1). Taxonomy (GTDB): domain Bacteria; phylum Bacteroidota; class Bacteroidia; order Bacteroidales; family UBA10428; genus UBA5072. Next base: position 819 of record DATAEX010000001.1, on the reverse strand, counting down.
TGATATGTGCGATGATCAAGAGGCTTTCCGAACTCAGGCTTGATGATCTCGAGATACCATGACGAGAACTCGTCCCAGAAAAGTTTGTAAGCAATCATCAGGGCTTCTGAGATACGATATTGGCTGAATGCTTCTTCAATTTCTCCCACTCCCAGTTTCAGCCGTTCGTAAAACCATACAATGGCACGTTCAGATGCAAGTGTAGGCCGGGCTTCATGATCAATAGGCCATGATTTAACCAACCTGAATGCGTTCCATATTTTATTGGCAAAATTCCTCCCCTGTTCCGGCAGGTTTTCATCAAAAAGCAGATCATTTCCTGCAGGGGAACAAAGAAGCATGCCGACACGAACTCCGTCGGCGCTGTACTTTTCAATCAGTTCAAGAGGATCAGGTGAATTGCCAAGAGATTTCGACATCTTTCTCCTTTTTTTATCCCTGACTATTCCCGTGAGATATACATTTTTAAATGGTTTCTGTTTTCTGTATTCATATCCTGCTATGATCATCCTTGCAACCCAGAAAAACAGAATTTCCGGAGCGGTTATCAGGTCGTCTGTCGGATAATAATATCTGATATCTGCATTATCGGGATTTCTTATTCCGTCAAACACCGAAATTGGCCATAGCCATGATGAAAACCAGGTATCAAGCACATCTTCGTCCTGCTTCAGGTCAGATAATTGCAGGTTTGGCTTGCCGCTTTTTAATCGGGCTATTTCCAATGCTTTTTCAGCATTTTCGGCGACCACAAAATCATTGGTTCCTGTCAGGTAATATGCAGGAATTTGCTGTCCCCACCAAAGTTGCCGTGAAATA
>DATAEX010000559.1:0-4172 GCA_036257765.1 Bacteroidales bacterium | reverse complement strand
GAATAACGCTGAATTTATCCAATTTTCCCCCAATAGCAGGATTGATTTTCGAAACGGTAACGGTGACTTTGCCTACATCATCTGAAACCCGGTACACTGCATCAATGATCCTTTTTGCAAGATGTTCCAGCAGTTTGGAAGGGCAGGCCATTTCGGTCTTAACGGCTTCATAAACCCGGCTGTAATCCACGGTATCAGTCAATTCATCTGTTTCAGATGCCCTGGTCATGTCGGTTTCAATAAGCAGGTCAACCGAAAACCGTCCACCGATTATCTGTTCTTCTTTAAAATGCCCGTGATGGGCATAGAATTCCATATTCCGCAAGATCAGTTGTCCCATAATGCTAATTTTGCCACTAAGGCACTATGGCACAAAGATAGTTTTAAAAGCTTATTGTTACTTTGTGTCGTCACAGAAAGTAAGACTTAACATGCCACTAAACCTGACAGGAGTAATACCTGTCAGGATGTAGCTGGCTGCACCGCATGCTTCGACTCCGCTCAGCATGACTAAGGGTTGCACAGCATGCTTCGACTTCGCTCAGCATGACGGGGTGTTTACATTCCGGTGGTGGGGAATGTATCGGTATTCCACATTTCCACAGCTATTTTTAACGAGCCGTCGGGTTGCTGCTCCCAAATAGTAAGGTATTTTCCTGTATCCGACATTTCGCCGGGAGTTCCTTCAGTTGTAAAACTCATGTTGTATGTACCGATCTCTGCAATGTTATTTTCGCAGGTACTTACCATGATCGTCTCGGTTTCAAACTTGGTAATTTTCATACCCGATGACATCATCTGTTCATTCATTTTTTTAATGGCCTCAATACCCTGTGCCATTTTGCTGTAACTGGGCAACGAAATGGCATCTTCGGAATAATTGGCCATCACAGCATCAGTATTGCCATTCAGCATAGCAACCTGCATTTCTTTGTTGATCTTTTCAATTTTTGCTTTGAGTTCTTCATTCTCCTGCGCAGCAACTGAGGCAGTGAATGCAACAGCTACGATTAAAATAACCGATTTCAAAAAAGAGTCTTTCATTTGATTGGATTTAATTGATTAAGAAATTATAACATTCATTGAACAATAAACAACAGGGTAATAATTTTGGTTAAACAATTGTTAAAAAAACTTCTTACGGGTTCCTGGCCATTAAGGCGCAAAGACACAAAGAATAACTAATCCTATCATGTAACGTTGTGCATTTCTGCGAAAATCAGCCAATTGCCAGAGGCAATTTCTGCGAAATGAAAGATTCTGCGGTTATCCGCGTAAATCTGCGAGAAACTTAAAATGGTTCTGCTTTTGCTCCTTTAGCCACTAAGGTTCAAAGACACAAGGAATAGGTCTAAAAAGAGACGCTGACAGGTCTGACGACGCTGTCAGGTCAAATTGAATATAATCTGTCAGCGTCTGTAAGACCTGACAGCGTTTTATTCAACAACGGCATTATATACCTAATCCCAAACCCCTTAACCCCTTAACTCTTTAACGCCATAACCCCTAACACCTATTTGCCTTTAATCGAGTCTTTGTGATTAAAAATACACGTTGGGGGGGACTTTTTTTTTACTTTTGTTGATCTTAAAGTTCCGGTTAATTAACTTATAAAATGGATAATACAGAAAACAACAGGTCACTGAATTTTATTGAAGAAATCATCGAAGAAGATCTACAATCCGGTAAAAACAATGGCCGGATACACACGCGTTTTCCCCCGGAGCCAAACGGATACCTGCATATAGGTCATGCCAAGGCCATTTGCCTCAGTTTCGGAATGGCACAAAAATATAACGGAAAGTGCAACCTCCGTTTTGACGATACCAATCCGGTAACAGAGGATGTAGAGTATGTGGATTCCATTAAGGAAGATATCAGCTGGCTGGGATTTGCCTGGCATGGTGAAGCACATTATGCATCGGATTATTTCGACCAGTTGTACGAATGGGCACTGAAGCTTATCCGGTTGGGTAAAGCTTATGTTGATGAGGGATCGGCCGATGATATTTCTTCTGACAGGGGTACTCCCACACAACCTGGCAAAGAGAGTCCTTACAGGGACCGGTCGGTTGAAGAAAACCTCGACCTGTTCATGAGGATGAAAAACGGCGAATTTGAGGACGGATCGAAAATCCTCAGGGCAAAGATCGACATGGCTTCGCCCAATATGCATATGCGGGATCCGGTTTTATACAGAATAAAACATGCACATCACCACCGTACAGGCGACAAGTGGTGCATATATCCCATGTACGACTGGGCACACGGGCAATCCGATTATATCGAAGGGATCACCCATTCGCTTTGTACGCTGGAATTTGAGGTGCACAGGCCATTGTATGACTGGTGCCTCGATCAGATAGCGGAGGGACCATACAGGCCCCGGCAGATTGAATTTGCCCGCCTGAACCTGAATTATACTGTCATGAGCAAGCGACGGTTTTTACAGCTTGTTTGCGAAGAGTATGTAAGCGGTTGGGATGACCCCAGAATGCCTACTATTTGTGGCCTCCGGAGAAGGGGCTATACTCCGGAATCGCTGAGAAATTTTGTGGAAATTGTGGGCATTGCCAAGCGGGAGAATGTTATCGAGCTGGCATTGCTGGAGCATACTGTTCGCGAAGATCTGAATAAGATAGCAAGGCGTGTGATGGCAGTTTCCAATCCTGTTAAGGTTGTTCTTGAAAATTATGATCCGGAAAAAGTTGAAATGATGGAGGCGGAGAACAATCCCGAAGATGAAAGCGCAGGAACAAGGGAAATTCCGTTTTGCAGTGAGCTGTATATCGAGCGTGACGATTTCATGGAAGATCCTCCGAAAAAATTCTTCAGGCTTTCACCAGGAAACGAAGTAAGGTTGAAAAACGGTTATATTGTAAAATGTACGGGATTCGACAGGGATGAACTCGGACAGGTAACTGAAATCAGGTGTACTTATGATCCGCTTACCCGTAGCGGGCTTGAAGGCGCCAACAGGAAAGTAAAATCCACCATTCACTGGGTGTCGGCACGGCATGCCATTGATGTAGAGGTAAGACTGTATGACAGACTTTTCTCGGTTCCCGATCCGGATGTGGTTGAGGAAGGGAAGGATTGGAAATCGAATCTGAACCCTGATTCTCTAAAAATCATTACAGCCAAAGCTGAGCCGGGTCTGGCAAATGCAAAGCCCGGAGAGAAATACCAATTCCAGCGTACCGGATATTTTTGTGTGGATAAAGACTCAACGCCTGATCACGTGATATTCAACAGAACGGTAACGCTGAAGGACGACTGGGCGAAGATAGTGACGAGAGAGTGACAAGTGACGAGTGGAGAGTTAATATCCGAAAACAACACTGACAGCCTGCCTGCCACAACAATGCTCTCGAAAGGCAGGCAGTGTCTCTCAGACGCTGTCAGGTGTTTTCGGGAAATCTACGATCTTTTAAAGGCCTTAAATGTCCATCCGATAGCGGAGTTCACAAACCAGCCTGATTTAAGTCCCGGCAAACTGCCGCATTCGATCTTTGCATAAACAAATCCGCCAGTGGCAACGCCGACCCGCCAACCCACTGCGCAGTACCCCGGCTCGTCTGTTCCCTCCTTTTTTGGGTCATGAAATACGTTTTTCTACGTAAATGCATAAAGGAGGTTCTATTTTTAACAAATGCGTAGAGTTGCATCGGGGAGGAATATTTATAACATCCGCTCATAACCCAATCCGGAATTTTTCGCAGAAATCGCAGACTAACGCAGATTATGATGATGTGCATGGGCATGTGAGCATGTGGATTTCGCAGAAGCCAGTTCTTGGCTGGAGGCAGATCTCGCAGAAAGAGCATGAACTGGAGAGGATTTATAACTAATTGTTTGAAATCAAACTATTTTGTTGTAACTTTTGTATTATTTAACTACTTAGATTGAAGCGAGATAATACAAAAATCCCAACCTGTATTGTCTTTTTAGTCCTGTTTTTTTTCACCCGTTGTGAAAAGGATCCTGGGCCAGGAGAACCTGTTCCTATCCCCGATGGAGCATTCTATGATGTTCTTGTGGATTTGGGTGTTGATTTTGACAGGGATGGTTCAATCAGTTATGCAGAAGCGGAAAAGATTACTGTTCTGATTGTTTCAGGTAAAAGACTCGCGGACCTGAAAGGCATTGAAGTATTTAAAAACCTCGAATCA
>DATAEX010000558.1:0-12314 GCA_036257765.1 Bacteroidales bacterium | reverse complement strand
CTTCATACGTTTTACGTAGAAATTCGTTCTGAATTTTCCGTGTTATTTTCCCGGGTTTGCCATTACCAAATGAAGAATTATTTATTTGAACAACCGGCACTACTTCGCTTCCGGTTCCGGTAAGAAACCATTCGTCATACTTGCTGATTTCAGAATATTTTATGGGCTCTTCTGAGATATCAAGGTCAAGTTCTTTGCAGATTTTTAACACCGTCTTTTTGGTTATGCCTGGCAGGATCAGGTTAGAATCGGGGTGTGTCTGCACTACTCCGTTTCTAACAGCAAATACATTGGAATGAGTTGCTTCAGTGATATCTCCGTTACGGACAAGTATACATTCGAAAGCTCCCATATCGGCAACTTCCTCAAAAAGCAGGGTATTTGGCAAAAGTGAAATGGACTTTATGTTACATAAATGCCATCGAATGTCATCCCGGGTTAGGGCAACCACGCCGTCCGTCATTTCGGTCATGCAATTTTGCATAAAGAACGCCCGTCCGTAAACCGTTGGTTTTACATCGTTCTCAGGAAAGCGATGGGTTCGGTTTGCTACTCCACGAGTAATTTGGAGGTATATTCCGGCATATTTGTTCTTAAAGTTATTTGCCTCGATAAGGGCATTACATACGGATAAAAGCCCATCCAGATCATTGAAACTGATTTTAATTTGTTTAAGGCTATTTCTGAGCCTGTCAATATGATCATCAAAACAAAAAGGTTTGCCCTTATAGAATTTTATTACTTCATAAACGCCGTCTGCAAAATAAAAACCCCGATCATCCGGCGAGATCGAAGCTTTGTCTTTGCTCATGAATTGTCCGTTCAGATAAACGGTAGCGGGTCGAAGCATAAAGTTTCTGTATTCAGTTTTCGGTATTCAGTATTCGATGGAAAATCCTGATTAATATGATAGTAACAAAGATAGTTAAGAAAAAGTTACTGTTCATCCTCTGCAGGTACCTTTCTTGTTAACAAGCTTACTCCGATGATTGAAAAGATTATCATCAAACCGCCTATCACAATTCTTGGTAACATAGGTTCGGAGAAAACGAAAAAGCCCATTAAAGCAGCAAATATAATCCGCGAAGATGAAACCATTGATCCAGCCTTCGCTGTGACATTTTTATAACCCATTGTTAATAATATTTGTCCCAACAGACCCATCGCTCCGCTTCCGAGCAACGCCGGCAATTGATTCAGGGATGGCATTATAAATACAGGTATCATCATAATTGCATTACAGACTGTTCCTATTGCCATAAGATAAAAGACAATAAGCACTGTCGAATCAAATTCACGTGCAACCGACAGGCTAATTATTGCAAATGCAGCAAGAATGCCAGAGACCAGACCAATAAGATCTCCTTTGTTGATATATGAGAAGTCAGGAAAAATAACAAGGTAAATGCCAACCATTGCCATTGCCAGGAACAATAGCGATATCTTTTTCATTTTTTCAAGTCCGAAAAGCGGGGCCAGAAGAAATATAAAAACAGGATATGTCATATTCAGCATATTGCCGTTTGTGACAGAACTATGCTCAACGGAATAAAAAAACGCCACCAGTGCGGAAAAGCTGAATACAGCGCGGGCTATAACCAGTTTCACATTGTTAGGCCGGAACGATGTTCGGGTGTGCCACATATAAAAGGCTGCTACAACAGTTCCAAGGGCAACCCTGAAAAAGGTGATTTCAATTGCCCGAATTTCCGATGTATTTGTAACATATTTGGCAAACACTGTTGCCGCAGCAAAACAGAATTCCGCCATTATTAGCAATACAACGCCGCTTTTCAAATATCTTCTTGTGATCATTTTTAATTATTCCAATCATTTCCAAATTACTGCAACTGCCATTTTTATTGATTCAAATGCTCCCTATCACAACCAGCGCCACACCTGCTAAAATTCCGGTCAAAACAATTCCTCTTTTCCTTAGGCTTGTTTCCCTGAAATATATTGCTCCCGCAGCAAAAACCAACACGGATGATGCTCTTCTTACTATGATTAGAACTGAAACCAATGAACCGTCATAGGATAAAGCTTTAAAATAAAAATAATCCGCTATAATCAGAAAAAAGCCTATCAGCAGGGCAGACCATCGCCATTGAAACCTTGTGGTTTCATGTCTTTTCGGATACCAGATTACCAGCAATATTAAAAGGAAAATGCATGCGGTATATACGGAAAACCATGATTGCATTGCAATACGGTCGTATTCACGCACCAGGTATTTATCAAGAAGCGCACTGAAACTATTAAATAAGATACTTAGAAACGCAAAAATAATCCATCGCCTGTCCACAATTTCTGAGCCTTTGACATTTCCACCGAACGAAAGTAAATAATAGAAACCAAGAGATATTGCTACCCCTGTCCATTGCAACGCGTTCATTTTTTCGTTATAAAGTAATATAGCACCAAGCATGGTCCAGACAGGCCCCGACGCATTAAGGGGAGCCAGTAAAGTTACAGGCATATGTTTAACGGAAAAATAGCCGAATAGCCATGCAGTAGATACTATTACTGATTTTAGTAAAAAAAGCACGTGAGCGGTAAAGTCTGAAGGTGGTATAAATATGCCGGAATCAGTAGCTGTCTCGGGTGAGATACGGGAAATAACAAGGAACGGAACAAAAACTAAAGCTGAAAAGGCCGATCCTGCAAATAAAACCGGCATTACTGCATTGTGGTTCAATGCCGTTTTTTTGAAAATTTCATGGAATCCAAGAAAGAATGAAGAGAGTATGCCAAGAATGATCCACATGGAGGCGAAAGATAGTATGAATTTGAGAATTTGAAGATTTGAAAATGTAAAATCTTAAACCTGAAACCTGAAACCTTCAATTAGGTACAAATGCCTATTCACTTTTGGGTACATCATCGGATGCCTAAAAATCAGTGACTTGTTACATTTGTTATTATATAAGCATTCAGTGGAAATTGATTACTACAAAGAGCTTTGTTCTGACATTCGCTTTGTTGAAGGGCTCACCGGATGCCTTCATTGCGGTACCTGTACCGCCATTTGTCCGGCAGCGGAATTTTACAATTACGATCCCCGCATTGTAGCTGAAACGGTTCAGACAAGAGACAATAAAAAAATCCATGAACTATTAGTTAGTGATACGATCTGGTATTGCGGCGAATGTATGTCGTGCAAAACCCGTTGTCCGCGGAATAATGCTCCTGGTTTATTGATAATGGCTTTGAGAGCATTGAGTATGAAAACAGGCCTTTTTACTGAATCTGAGAAAGGTCGTCAGCAATTAGTTTTAAAACGGGCAATTGGAGGATGGATACTCAAATATGGCTATTGCCTGTACCGTGAAGAAATTACAATTGAAGATCATCCTGAGCAGGGTCCTACATGGGTATGGCAAAATAATAATCTGGAAAAGCTTTTAGAACGTTTTGACGCGAAGTACAGGGGCGATGGGCCGGGCCCATTAAGAAAGATACCACAGGAATCGCTTGATGAACTGAAAAAGATTTTCGATGTTACCGGGGCGACCGATCTTTTTAATCTGATTGAAACCAAATCGGCTGAAAAAGCAGAAGAGATGGGTCTGGAATTCAATGAAAAGCTTGATTGCGGCTATATTAATCGGATATACAATCTCGATAGTGGTATTCATACAAAAGAAAAAATATGAAGCTCGAAGGTAAAAGGAGATTATGGCAGGAATATCAGAAGGATATTGCAACTGACAATTTCTTTTATGTTCGCAGTTGTGTAAGACAAAATTTCTTTCCCGGAGCTGAACAGATCTTCCTCAGATTCATGCGCGAAACTTTGGGGAAGTCTGTTTACGAAAACCCGGGCCATACTACTTGCACTGGCATAGGTTATCATTGTGATGTTGTTCCTTTCAATACAACAATGACAGTCGTTGCCAGGCAATTCTCACTTATGGCTGAAGCAGGTTGCGAAAATCTTGCAGTTTCGTGCATAACTTCATTTGGATTATATACTGAGATCCTTGAAACATGGCATCATTTTCCTGAAATTGAGGAGAAAACAAGGGAAAATCTATATAAAGCGACCGGAAGAGAGTTTAAAATTCCGAAAAACCTGGCGCATGCCAGTGATATTGTTTATAAGCTGAGAAAGGAAATTTCTGAAAAAGCCCCTTATCATCTTGTAAATCAACTTACCGGACAGCCCTTAAAAGTAGTTGAACATATTGGATGCCATTATTCAAAAATGTTTCCGCATAAGGGGGTGGGAGGTGCCGAATATCCTTATGTCCTTACGGGTTTGATTGAAGAACTTGGCGGTGAAATAGTAGATTATCCCGAAAGGCGCCATTGTTGTGGATTTGGTTTCCGGCAGTATGTGGTCAGGGCAAACAGGGGATTTTCTCTTTCATGCAGCAAGAAGAAATTTGATTCGATGAAGCCATATAAACCCGACCTAATAATTACAAATTGTCCAGGATGCCCCTATTTTCTTGATCGCTGGCAGTATGTAGTCAGCGAAATGGAAGGAAGGACATATGGCGAAGATGGGCATGGTATTCCTGTGTTCACTTATGAAGAACTGGCTGCGTTGGTTCTTGGTTATGATCCATGGGAGATTGGACTACAGACTCATCAGATTTCACCGGAACCCTTGCTCGTAAAAATGGGAATTCCATTCGATCCTGAGAAAAAATACAGGGGAAGAAATGGCGAGAATATGGGAAGACCTGAAAAACCCAATTTTCTAAAAGTAGATCTTGATGGCATTGGTGATTTATTTTATACAGATCAGGAAATGGTAAGTAAGAAGTAAAAAATTAAAGGATAGGAGCGTAGGGGCGTGCCCTTGCGGCCGTCCAAATTATGGATGATAAATTTATGAAAAGTATAGCAATCATAGGTGGCGGAGTAGCCGGTATGGAAGCAGCTGCAAAGCTTTCAAAGCAGGGATTTGCGGTTACAATTATTGAGAAGGAAGATGAAGTCGGCGGGAGGTTAAATCAGTGGCATGCTTTATTTCCGCATCGAAAGCCTTCGGCTGAACTGCGTTCCGTTTTGATAAGAGAAATATCCAGCAGGGTAAATCTGATCACAAATGCTCACATAAATGAAATAGAGAGAAACGATGACGGATTCGCCATTAAAATAAACAATAACCGTTTGGTTACGGCCTCTGTTGTTTTACTTACTACAGGCTTTGATATTTTTGAAGCCGAAAGAAAAGAAGAATACGGATACGGGATATATGAAAATGTGATCACTTCTGTTGAACTTGAGCAAATGTTCCGGTCGGGCAAGCCTATTGTCAATGCCCAGGGAAGAATTCCATCCCGTGTAGGGTTCATTCATTGTGTAGGATCGCGCGATGAAAAGGCAGGAAATCCACATTGCTCCAAAGTTTGTTGCGTAACGGCCGTAAAGCAGGCGATTGAAGTAAAGGAAATGTTTCCTGCTTCTGAAGTATTTTTATTTTATATGGATCTGCGGATGTTTGGCCGTCACTTTGAAGAATTATATAAAGAGGCCCAGTTCAAACACGGTATACAATTTATGAGGGCAAGGCTTTCCGAAGCTTTTGAAAATCCTGATGGCTCTGTTCAAATCAGAATAGAAGACACTTTATTATCAAAGCCTTTGAAAATGTCGCTGGACCTTTTGGTTCTCATGGTGGGTATTCAGCCTCAGAAAAAAAAGGGAAATCTGGTTGATATGATGAAACTTGAAAGAGATGCTGATGGCTTTATAAAACTGGAAGACAGTTATTCTCCACATAAAACAAATATTCCTGGTTTATTCTGCGCTGGCGGGGTTACCGGACCGAAAACCATTGAAGAGACCCTTGCTGAAGCAAGGGCAGTAACAGTTGAAATATCTGGTTATCTTAAAAATATAGAGAATTACGCAGGTCAGGAACAGTTTGTAATTGAGCTATGATTAATTTCGGATATAAAATACAGGAAGACAGGCAGATTGATTATGATTCCAATAGTCTCAGAGTCCTTGAACAGATAAGGAAAGACGAACCTTCTGTTGATTGGTGCATGAGCTGTGGAACCTGTGCTTCGGCATGCACTGCAGCTGTTTCTACTGATTATAGTCTGAGAAAACTCATTTTGCTTTCCCGACGCGGTATGGAGGAAGAAATAACAAAAATGGTATTCCGGTGCAGGTTTTGCGGAAAATGTATAAATGCCTGCCCAAGGGGTGTAAATACCCGGAATATTGTATATCTGATGCAACTAGCTATCAAAAACATTACCCGCCATGAAATTTGACTATTTTGTATTGCCTTTTATTTCAGGGCTCACCTTTCTGCTAGTATATCTTTTTATAAAGTATGCAGGATGGTTTATGAGTTTGACAAAGGATGATAAGTCAAAAGTAACCCGGGGCCTTTTCAGCCGTCGGCTTTTCAGGGCCCTTAAAGAAATTGTTCTGGAGAGTCTTCTTCATCGGAAAATATTTATGCAAAACCGCTTGCTCGGTTTTATGCACATGAGTCTGGCATTTGGCTGGTTTCTGCTTATTGCAATAGGCAATCTTGAAAGCCGCGTTTACGAACCTGCAGCAATGAATTTGCCTTATGTACCCATTTTCTTCAAATTCTTTCACGCAAATCCCGGATCATTCCCCCTGCACGATGTGTTCTCATTTCTGATGGATCTGCTGCTTCTTTTGGTACTTGCCGGAGTATTGCTTGCGTTAATCAAGAGGCTTGCTTCTAAAGCTTATGGCATGAAGAAAACAACCAGGCTGATCGCGGCCGATCGTTTTGCGCTTATGGCTCTGTGGTTGATTTTTCCTTTCAGATTGCTGGCTGAAAGTTTGACTTCAGCTGTTTATGGTGGTGGTGATTTCCTTACCGGCTCTCTTGGTAATTTATTGGGTGCTATGGAACCTGCACAGGATCTTTATTATCCTGCGTGGTGGGCATATTCTTTAGTGTTAGGGGTGTTCTTTGTTGCATTGCCGTTTTCACGATACATGCATATTCCCACTGAAGTAGTGCTCATCTTTTCCCGTCATTTTGGTCTGGCAGAAAGCACTAAACGGACGCCCCTGACTGAAATTGAAATTAACTCCTGTTCAAGATGCGGTATTTGTCTCGATGCATGTCAGATGTCATTTGCAGGTGGCGTTCAGAGCATCCAATCGGCCTATCAGCTAAAGGCTATTCGTTATAATCATATTAAGCCCAAAGACTCTTTTAATTGCCTGATGTGCGGAAGATGTGAAAGTGTATGTCCAGTAGGGATCGATATTAGCAGCATCAGAATGATTACAAGGAACGAACTTAATGGCAGGACGCCTGATCCTTCATTCGTTCAACAGTCAATGCCTGAAAACAGGAAGGCTGAAGTACTATATTTTGCGGGCTGCATGAGCCATCAGACGCCGGCAATTAAAAAGGCCATGACTTCAATTATGGCAGAGGCGGGTATAAATTATTGGTTTATGGATGAAACCGGTGGTCTTTGCTGCGGTCGCCCCATGATGCTTGCAGGGCATCATGAGCAGGCAGCAATAATGATGGAGAAAAACCGCCATTTGATAATTGAATCAGGTGCATCGGTACTGGTAACTTCATGTCCGATTTGCTTTAAGATTTTCAATAAAGAATATAACCTGCCAATTAAGGTTGTTCATCATACACAATACCTGCTTGAACTTGTTGAAGAGAAAAAAATTACACTTCGGTCCGGCAACGCGAAAGTTGTATATCACGATCCTTGTGAATTAAGCAGAGACTTAAAAGTATATGAAGAACCAAGGAAATTGCTTTCAGTTTTTTCGCAATTATACCAGGCGGAATACGAGAAAGAGAATACTCTTTGCTGTGGTAACAGCCTTGCAAATTTTTCGTCGGGAAATGACATACGTATGGCAGTTGCCAGGGATGCCTATGAAAAGATCGTTCCCGAAAGTGCTCAGTATCTCGTAACATCATGTCCGATGTGCAAGAAATCTTATGAGAAAGTATCCGGGATACCTGTCAGGGATATTGCCGAAATGGTGAGCCGTTCGATGCAGAGGAATCAGCATCATGTTGTTCAACAACAGAAAAAGGTGAAACATCATTCAACAGTGATAGGCTGATTTCCGATACTCTTTTATATATATCGTTTTTATTGTTATTACACGTATCCGAAAGCCTGAAAAAATCCGATTCTCTTTTTAATCCGGCAAAATTAATTAAGCTATCCTTCTGATTTTCAACTGAAGTATGCCTGAATTGAAGCTGAGGTAAATTATCTGAATTTTCCGGTAAACCGTTACCTGAAAAAAGATCACCAGAACAAATGAAATGGGCGAGAATTGACTCAGGTCTGCTTATACCCACCTGCTCCAACCATGGATTTTCAATCCTTTTAATAATACCAGGCATAGAGCAATATTCCGGAGTTAATTTTATTTTTGAAGCAATGAGCATCTGTTTTTCGCTTGAGAGATACCACAGTGTGACATGATCGAATATTTCAGACAAGGATTTAATTATGGTAACGAAGGTTACATTATCAATCATATTATAAGGTAAAACCTGACAATACAGACCTTTTTCTGATAATTTCTGATAGCAGATCCTGAAAAAGTCAGTTGTGTATCTGCCGGGATTCAAAAGAATCTGTTCCGGGCCCGAATAAATCAGGTCGTATTGATCTTCAGATCTCAAAAGATGGACACGGGGATCCATCACACTAATGTGTACAGATGATTCTGTCAGAATATCATCATTTTCATCTGAAAATGCAGTGGATGACAAGCGAATTAATTCGGGTGAAATTTCGGCTATTTGAATTTCAGGAATGCCATATCTGTCCCATATGGAAGCTACGATTCCGGTATTGAATCCAATTATTAGAGTATTGTGAACGTCAGGTTGAACAAAAAGAGGTATTGAGGCAGAGAGAATCTGCTCTCTCATATTTGGTTTATCGGTACCGAAATAATAATCACCGTTGATGTAGACAGATTTTGAACTATCCTGATTAAAAATATATCTGGCCGAATAGGTGCTTCCTTCATAAATCCCATCAGACACCCTGTTTCTTTGGCTTACATTGAGCATTCGCAGAACAACAATGATCAGGATAAAAACAAACAAGGCACTAAAAGCAAAAGCAAGCCTGAATGCCCTGATGAGCCTGGAATCCCTTACAATCAGATAAACCCCTGATAAAACAATAAGTAATGAGAGGAAAATATATGAAGCGTGGGTTCCAATAAGCGGAATCAGGAGTAAAGGGGATACAATGATTCCTGCGAGCAAACTTAATAAAACAAGACTGCTGAGCTGACCAAAAGTTTTTCCTATTTGCTGCAGGCGTTTGGGGTATAATCTTCCTGCAAGAGGAATAGACATTCCATGGATAACTGAAGGTATGAAGACAAGGAGGGAGCATAAAAGTATTTGTCGCACAGTCAGTTCTATAAAAGATTCATTATTATGCATTCCCGGGAAAATATCAGGGGCCATGAACTGCTGCATGGCAAATGAAAGTAATGAGGCAATACCTGCGACAATTTGTAAAATTGCCAGTGTAAGATATTTATTGGCCGGCTTATCGGCAATGATTCCATAAAGCATACTCCCTACAGCCATACCGGTAAAAATTACACTTAGCACAATCGCATAAAAAAAACCAGGATTTAAATGGTTATAACGAACCAGAATCCGCATGTAAATAATGAGCAAGGATGAGAAAGAAAAGGCCTGAAAAACCGATCCGTAAAGCATTGCCCGTGTGAGTTTGATACCTGTTTCAAGGACAATTCTTTTTTTTCTGAATCGCATATGAGGTGAATGTGTCAAGTAGCGGCTGCCAACCGGAGGCTGAAAGTTGTCCTGTTTTCTTTGAAATGTATGTCTGAATGCCAATGCCAGGGAAACGATAAGAGATAAACCTCCTGCTATATGCAATGAAAATATTCCGGATAAGGGGATAAGGAGTAAAACAGAAATCAGGACAGATATAATTACTCCTGATGCGATGACCAGAAGCGTCCGGCTCATATATATGCCGGCATGATTAATAGTTCTGATAAAGTATTTTATTAACAGGGGAAACGAACCTGAAATCAGAGAAAGCGGAATGATCATTACCATGAGTGGAAGCCAGAAAGAACCATTGAACCATACCGAAAGCTGAGAGAGAACAGGTTTATGAAAAAATATATATACAGCAGATATTGAAATAAGAATAATATAGACAATCAGGGGCTTGCTTATTTTATCAGCTATTTGCCCTGAGATCCAGCATCCAAGTGAAAGACAGATAAATCCCTGTGCAAGAATGGCGGTCACCGATTTTATGTGGATCCCATAAATCAGCGTAAATTGCCTGAACCAGCCGCCCATGATAAAAAAAGCAGCAAGGAAAGTAAAAAATATAAGTAATATAAATAATAGGGGTACTTTACGGTTCATTTGAAACTGGTGCTCCAATATTTTTAAGGTAATAAAGGTAGTTACTTAAACAACAAATTAAAATGTGTACAATTAACACATCACGAAAAGTTTATGAACAGCGGTATTCAGATGGTGGACCTTGTAAAATGCTGATTATTACAGGATTTATTGATGTAAGTAACATTTTCTTTGACTAATGTTAAAACTCATATTATTAAACACCCCAAAAGTTTAAAATTGCGGCTTTTACAGGATTTTGCATAAATATTTAGAGTAAAATTAAATTTATTCTAGTCAATATACAGATATTCAATGAATTAACTTTTTTTAACCTATTTCATTTTTTTTTAATTTTTTTTTAGATTTATACCGACTGATTTGGAACATCAGGAGTCTTATTAACCTATTATAAACCTAAAATTTAATCTATGAAAAGGATTTTGAGTTTACTTGTATGCCTGCTCGCATTTAGCTGGTTTGCTACTTTTGGGCAGGACGTACAAATCAAGGGAACGATCACATCCGGTGAGGATGGGAGTTCGTTACCCGGGGTGTATGTAAAAATCAAGGGAACCAATACCGGTACAGCAACTGATGCCAATGGCAAGTATCAGGTAACAGCTCCCTCGAATGCAACGTTGGTTTTCAGTTCCATTGGATTTAAAGACCAGGAAGTGGAAGTTGCAGGTCAATCAACTATTGACGTGGTCATGTCATCCGACGTTACGCAGATGGATGAGGTAGTTGTTACAGCTCTTGGTATCAAGCGAGAGAAGCGTGAAGTAACTTATCAGACACAAAAGGTAAGTAATGAGGATATTCTGCAAGCCGCTCCTACCAGGGCTGCCAATGCACTAACCGGTAAGGTTGCAGGTCTTCAGATCAACAATATGGATAATGGTGTTAACCCGACAACACAAATTACACTGAGAGGTTTCCGGTCAATCAGTGGAAATAACTCAGCCACTGTTGTTATTGACGGTTCCATTGCTTCTTTGGGTGCTCTTGATGATTTGAACCCGAATGATATTGAGGATATCAACGTTCTTAAAGGTGCCAATGCTGCTGCCTTATATGGTTCCAAGGCAAGTAATGGTGCTCTTATTGTAACTACCAAAAAGGGTACAGCAAATCAGAAATTTACCGTAGGTGTGAATTCCTCATATACAATGGAAAAAGTTGCTTATATGCCTGATTTCCAGACTGAGTATGGTACAGGTTGGGAAGGTGCTTATGACCCGATCGAAAACACAAACTGGGGTCCGAGATTCGACGGCACCATGAGGCAGATAGGGCCTACACTCCCCGACGGAACTTTCCAGGAAGTGCCTTATGCTCCTGTTAAGGATAACCTCCTTGCTTTTTTTGAAAACGGTGATACATGGACCAATACAGCATATGTAAGTGGTGGTGATGCAAACAGCACATTCTATGTATCTGCAGGACAGCAGAATTCTGATGGTATCGTTCCTGATGATGCATATAAAAGATACACTTTCAGAGCAAACGCCACCAAGAAAATAGGCAAATTGGAATTAGCATTTAATTCGACCTATTTCACAGATCATACAGACATTGTCGGAAGCACCATTGGTGACCAGGACAGACCGTTATACTGGTTCCTGCTGAACACTTCAGCTAATATACCTCTGTCGAGATATAAAAATTGGAGAACTGACAAATGGGCAACTCCGGATACCTATTACAATGGATATTATGAAAATCCTTACTGGGCAGTTGGTACAAACCGGAACATTGACGACAGCAGAAGGTTAATGGCCAATCTGGCAGTTTCATATGATGTTTTACCCTGGATGAAACTTACTGTACGTGGCGCTATGAACAATTCATGGGGAAACGGCAAAAACTGGAGGGCAAGACAGGAATATGAGGATTACCGAACAGGAAATTCAACTGTTTCTTCTTTTGTTGAAGACTTCGA
>DATAEX010000557.1:0-11832 GCA_036257765.1 Bacteroidales bacterium | reverse complement strand
AGCGTTCTTCCTATTCATAAGGATCTTCCCGGTAATATCAATTTTCGAAGTCAAATCAATCCTAAAAAGCTCTGGTGAAAATCAACCGGATAAGGAGGTTAGCCATGAGTAAAACTTACATATCTATATTTTTCGACGATGAGGTCCCGATGCTTGAAGCAGTCAGAAAACTTCGCGACAATAATGAAACTATTCTCGATGTACTGTCACCATTCCCTGTTCATGGTCTCGATCACGCCTTGTCAATTAAGCGAACAAAGATACCAGTAGGCGGATTTATATTCGGTGCCTTAGGGACTATTCTGGCCTTTGGATTCCAGTCATGGGTTTTCACTGTAGACTATCCGCTTATTATCGGAGGAAAGCCTTACTTATCCGCGCCCGCATTCATACCAATAACCTTTGAAATTACCGTACTTTTCGGAGGTTTGGCCATGGCTGCGGCTTTTTTGATAAGGTCAAGACTTAAACCTGAAATAAGGTTTGAGCCGATTGATGATAGAATTATGGATGATCTTTTTGTTATTCTTATAGATTCAGGAGATGAAAAGACAACCGTTGAGAGAATAAAGTCGACATTATCTGGTATTCAAACCATCAAAATCAACGAACACACTAATGGATGAGCAATTCAACTTCAGGAAAAAGTACCGGAATATCCTTTTGATTTTAATGGCTGCAGCACTGTTGGTAACAGTGATTTCTATCCTGATCTCGGCCCATGGTTTTTCAAGGATCTGGGCTAATGTTTTGCTTAATAATCAGTATTTCATGGGTATTGCGCTAGGAGGTGCATTTTTCGTCGCCGTACACAGGGTCGCCTTATCAGGATGGCATACAGTCCTTCAAAGACTTCCCGACGCTATGACTACTTTTCTTCCTTTTGCATTTGTCCTGATGTTACTGATATATTTTGGAATGAATCATATCTATGCCTGGGCAAATTATGAAGGGCATAATGAGATCCTTGAAGGAAAAAAAGCGTGGCTGAACATTCCATTTTTCTTTATCAGAATGATATTTTATTTTACAGGATGGATTGCCCTTACCTGGCTGATGCGAAGAAGCTCTGATTCACTCATGGTTTCCTCCGATATAAAATATCAAAATAAGAGAAGGTTCTTTGCATGTCTTTTCCTGGCGTTTTATGCCATCACGGTGTCAACAAGCAGCTGGGACTGGATAATGTCTCTTGAGCCCCTTTGGTACAGCACAGTTTTCGGATGGTATGTCTTTATCAGTATGTTTGTGACCTCACTTGCTTTTATTACACTGCTTATCTGGCTGTTAAAACGGCTGGGTTATCTCATCCAGGTACGGGAAGATCATATTCATGATTTGGGAATCCTCCTTTTTTCATTCAGTATCTTCTGGACATACTTATGGTTTGCACAATATGAGCTTATATGGTATGGACATCTGCCTGAGGAAACAACATATTATATCAGACGCCTGAATGATTTCAGACTAATTTTCTTCATTAATCTTGGTATCAATTTTATTGTCCCATTTTTTGGATTGATCCGATTAAGATCAAAACGTCAGCTTGGCTGGGTGGCAATAATCGCACTCATAATGCTTGCAGGCCATTGGCTCGACTATTGGTTGATGATCATGCCTGGTGCGGCAGGGGAAAAGGCAGGTATCGGGATCCTTGAAATTTTTATGACCATTGCCTATGCCTGTTTGTTTATATTTATTGTTTTAAGGTCACTGTCAGTCGGCCCGTTGGTTGTGAAAAATGATCCGTTCATTAAGGAGAGTCTTACTTATGAGTCGTGAAAATAAACCGAATCAGAAAATGCAAATTATGAGGAAGGTATCACTAAAAATCATAATTCTTTTCTTATCAGGAATAATGATCTTGTCGTGTGACAGGAACCGCAGCATGAGAGGGTATGATTTCATACCGGACATGGTTTATTCACAAGCATATGATACTTATTCAGAAAATCCTAATTTTGAGGACAGCATGACTATGAGGGTTCCTGTTACCGGAACGGTCCCTATCGGATTCATACCTTTCAGATATACAATTGATTCTATTTCGAGAGCGAAGGCCGGAGACGAACTTATTAACCCATATATGCCTACGGATGAGGTTATTGCAAGCGGAAAATTATTATATACCACATTTTGTATTGGTTGCCATGGCCCGCTTGGCAAAGGCGACGGTCAGCTATTTATCAGTGGTCTTTACCCTCTAAAACCACGTGAAATTTCAGCGGAGCCTACGGCTAACTTGAGGGATGGCGAAATTTATCATACAATAACATTAGGATTTGGCTCGATGGGTGCTCACGGAGCCCAGATAAAACCGGCGGACCGGTGGAAAATTGTTCATTATGTTAGGGAATTACAGAGAGAAGCCCGGATGGTCAGAGACTCCATTCAATAGATATTCAATAAACCCCGATTACTCTGCTTAAATTTCACTCACAGATTTGAGGTATTCAATTATTTTTTCAATTTCAGCATCGCTTATTGTGCTTCTGTAGCTTTGCATAAGTCCGCGCGGATATCCTTTAGTAATATCAGCGTTTGGATCAAGTATCGATTTTCTTACATATTCATCATTCACTGTGACAGTGACTTCGCTTCCATTCCTGATCACTACCTGTTCTTCCCCGAAAAGATTAAGATAACTGGGACCAATGAGTTTCGTTCCGTCGGGAGTATGACAAGCAAAGCAACCCAGAGCTCTCATGATCGCTTCACCCTCGGCTCCGGGACCGGCACCCTCGGCAACGGCATCAACCCTTGCACTATCGGCATACCAGGCGTCGAATTTTTCTTTCGAAACTACATTCACACTTGAATGCATATAGGAGTGTTGTACTCCGCAGTATTCTGCACAAAAAATCTTATACTCACCTTCAACCTGTGGCAGAAACCACATCGACTTTTCTCTTCCGGGAATCATATCGCTTTTAATCCTGAATTCCGGAATAAACAGACTGTGAATTACATCGACCGAGACAAGCTTTATATTTACCGGAGTATTCAATGGGACGATCAGATCGGGACTTTGCTTTCCATTTTCATAAACGAATAAAAAATTCCACATTCTTGCAATGCTTGTAATGTTCATTGAATCTTTTGGTGCCTTTGAAGTAGGCTTCCAACCTGCCCAGCCAAAATAAAACATTACCATCGACAATATTATAGGGGTGATTGTCCAGAGAAGTTCAAGACGGATATTACCCTCTATCTGCGTTGCAACCGGATTCCTCTTCCTGCTATACCGGTAAACGAAATATAACATCGCAACTGTAATAGCGATAAGAAGTAAGAGTGACACACCGACTATAAAATAGAACGCCGTATTAAACGTTGACACAAAATTTGAAGCTTCAATAGCGGGAGTAGATGAATACATACTTATTATCTGGTGAGGTAATCCAATAGAGTAACTATAATTACTGCGGCCAGCAGCACGATTACACCAATAGTGGCAAGAGTAAAAAACCTGGATTCAAACTTAAGATGCATAAAGTATCGCAATACATAAGTGGATTTTATTGATGCTATCAGAAGGGCCGTAGCCACAGTGAGAGTGCCAAGTGAAATTTGTGTAAGAACAACTGATAAAATTGTAAGTGAAATCAACCCTGCAAGTATAATCAGAAATGTCTTATAAGGAATTATATGATTATTCTCATTCTTCACAGTAATTGGTTTTAAGTAATAAGATAGAACAAAGGAAAGAGAAAGATCCAGATAAGATCGACCAGATGCCAGTATAGTCCCCCGTTTTCAAGAAAAACAAAGCTTTCAGAATTGATTTTCTCTTTAGCAACGGATATTGTAACAATCACTATGAGAACCAAACCGACTATTATATGAAGAGCATGAAGGCCGGTCATAGAATAGTAGAGACCATAAAATAATACATCGCCATGGCCACGGAGAGCAAGAACATTTGAACCAGGGAAAATATGTTCCCTTAAGTGATCTCCCCATTCGAAATATTTATTTACAAGAAAAGCCAGTCCAAGAAGAATTGTAATGCTAAGCAATGCTAAGGAAAGCTTTTTATTATGCATTCGTATTGCAGTAATTGACATTGCAACTGTTGCACTGCTTACAAGGAGAATGATAGTATTGATAGTACCGACAACTACGCTTAATTCTTCGGCAGCCAGGTGGAAGGCAGTCGCATTCTTGTATCGATATACTGAATAGACAATAAAAAGGCCACCGAACAAGAGCATTTCAGTATAGAGGAACAGCCACATTCCAAACTTCGATGTCAGATCATCCCGGTGAGTCTCAATTGTAATCATTTATAATTATATGGTCCTTTAGTTACTACTGGAATTTCTTCAAAGTTTTCAGGAGGTGGAGGTGATGGTATAGTCCATTCAAGAGTTTTACCTCCCCAGGGATCAGACGGCGCTTTTATTCCGCTCCTCAGCGATGCAAATAAATTAATTATAATGATCGCCAGCCCTGAATACATTACCCAGGATCCCATTGTAGAGATGACATTTGAGAAATGAAACATTTCATCGTAATCATAATAACGCCTGGGCATTCCTTTAAATCCCAGATAAAACATCATGCCGTACAATGTAATAAAACCTGCTAAAAAGAGAACAAGACCAATATTAGCCCATCTGGAATCATACATTTTACCTGTAATTTTTGGATACCAGTAATGCATTGCACCGAAGAATGCATATCCGGTGCCTCCGAATACTATAAAATGAAAATGGGCGAGAACAAAATGTGTATTATGCAGATGGATATCGGCCGCGAGAGATCCCAGAACAAGACCGGAAAATCCGCCTATCATGAAAACAAAGATGAAAGCCACAGCCCAGTATAATGGAGTCTGATGATCAATAGAGCCCTTATGCATTGTGGATATCCAGTTAAATACCTTTATTGCACTTGGTATTGCAACCAGAAATGTCAGGAGAGAAAATACGTAGAGAGAGACAGAACTCATTCCTGAAGTAAACATATGATGTCCCCAGACAAAGTATCCAACAAAAGCAATCGCCAGACTTGAACCGACAATAAATTTATACCCGAATACCGTCTTATGTGAAAATGTAGGTATAATTTCAGAAATAGCCCCCATAGCAGGTAATATCATTATATAAACAGCGGGATGGCTGTATGTCCAGAAAAGATGCTGAAAAAGTATAGGATCACCACCCAGTGTCGGATCGAAAAAACCAATGTGAAATATTCTCTCCGCAACGATCATAAGCAAGGTAATTCCAATAATTGGTGTTGCGAGGAGTTGTACCCATCCTGTGGCATAAAGTGTCCATGGGAAAAGTGGCATTTTCAGCCATGTCATACCGGGGGCACGTAATCTGTGAATAGTAACCAGGAAGTTCAATCCGGTTAATATTGAAGAGAATCCAAGCACGAATGCACCAAAAACTGCCGGCAACATATTACCCGGTGTTCTGAAACTGTAAGGTGCATAGAATGTCCATCCCGTATCAGGAGGCCCCTGGCCAAGAAACTGAGAGATCAGAACCAGTGTTACACCTGTTACATAAAAATACCATGATAGTAGGTTCAGTCGCGGGAAGGCAACATCTTTTGCACCGATCATTAACGGCAACATAAAATTACCAAATACCGCGGGGAGCCCGGGAATAACAACGGCAAAAATCATTATAATGCCATGGAGTGTAAAAAAAGCATTATATGTCTGAGCTGTCATAACCGTTTTACCCGGGGCAATCAGCTCAAACTTCATTAATAAGCCTATTGTAGCTCCGATAACAAAAAAAGAAAGAATTGAGAAGAGATACAGGAGGCCGATCCTTTTATGGTCCGTTGAGAATATCCAGGAAAAAATTCCTTTATATTTCCCTTTATATTCTAGATAACTCGGTTCCACAAGTTTTTTCTGGTCACTCATTTAATAATCCTGGTTTTTAAAAATACCCTGTTAAGCGAAAGAAATAAAAATATTATAACAATAAAGAATAGTATTACAATAGCGGAAACTCTAGTCACGTTAAAAACAAACTGGTTGCCTTCAGTATCATAAGAATAACAAACTGCAAGTAAACGGTTTATGCTTGGCCCGATTTTCCCTTGTGCAGCCTCAATCATAGTGATCTTAATATCAAATGGAAGAAACTCGATGCCACGCAGATAACGGATTATCTTTCCATCCGAACCAAGAGCAATAAGGCCTGTAGGATGAACATACTGATTATTTATTTTCTGATAATTGAACCCTACGGATTTAGTTAACCTGGCTATGCTAATACTATCGGCTACAAAAAATTGCCAGGATTTAGCAGCCTCCTTATTCTTCATCGACCTGATATAGGCTGCTTTCTTTTTGATGCCAAGATCGATCTTTTCAGATGGATCAAAGCTGATCGTCAGAATATCGTAATCCTTACCCGGAACAAGGCTGACTGCATCAATAAATCTGGAGACTCCCCACATCAGTGGGCTGCATGTGCCGGGGCACTCATAATATACCAGATTAAGTATAGCAGGTTTATTAAGAATATCCTTTAACAGAACCGTATCTCCATTTTCGTTTACAAGTCTTGTTTCGAGAGCGGCAAACTGACCTTGCTTCTCATCAAAGCTAATTTGCATCTGCGTATCAAACAGGGATGTCTGACAAAACAACCGGGCACTTATCAGGCAAATAAATAATGTGAGAAATAGTTTAAATTGACTCATAGTATTATTTATGAGAAATTAGTATTTATAAAGATATAATAAATTTTTCCTTAAAATGACTGATAGTAAGATTTGTGAGAAAATCGTATTTATAAAGATATAGTAAAATTTACTTTGGATGGTAATTTCCGGCATCTTTAAGTCTTCTAAATCTTCTTAGTCTGTTAGGTCCGCTAAATCAATTTTGGCTCGGGAATCTAAACAATCTGACTATCCTGCTTGTTGAATGAAAAATTGAATCATTAACGGGACAGATTCATGGCATTAAAGGGTTTCATATGAAGATCACACATATCTGTCTATCTATATTATGTATCATATTTCAGTATTCAAGTTTTACTCAAAATGATTCAATTTTATTATTTGTAATCATACTTTTCCTTAATGTAAAAGGATATTTACCATTTTTCAATGTCAGCCATCAGCACGAATTCGTGCGAAATATATTTATTGAGCGCATATTTTACGACAAATTCCGGTTCACCCGGAATATGCTGAACTGATACTGAATCATACACTGAAATTAAAAATGAAGACAAAAAATATAATAAATCTAATACTACTGCTGTCACTGAGCATCGAAAATCAGTTGCATGCAGAAGATCCCAATGATGATAATGTTGAGATCGGAATAATCGAGAAATTAAATGAATATGTACCTGACGACATTATACTAACGGATGAATCAGGCAATCAGGTCAATATGAAGTCGTTAATTAATAAGCCTACTATAATTACTTTCGTTTACTTCAATTGTCCCATGCTATGTTCTCCGCTAATGAACGGACTTTCGGAGGTTATAGACAAAACCGATTTAAAGCCCGGTGTGGATTACCAGGTGCTTACCATAGGATTCAATACTGCTGAACCTCTTTCACTTGCAATAGCCAAGAAAAAGAACTATGTCAGGAACATGAAAACAAAGGAAGCAGCAACAGGCTGGAAATTCTTTACTTCAGACAGTGTAAATGTTGCCAAAGCTACCAGGGCAATGGGATTCCGGTACAAAAGAGCAGGAATGGTGTTTCTTCATTCGGCTACACTCATTTTTGTAAGTCCTGAAGGGAAAATAACGCGATATCTGAACGGTACATATTTTCTGCCATTTGAGTTCAAAATGGCACTTGTTGAATCATCAAAAGGTCAAGCCGGACCAACAATAAACAAGATACTGCAATATTGCTACGGATATGATTCTCAAGCCCAGAGATATGTCCTTGATATAACAAAGGTCGGAGGGGCATTAATACTTTTCATTCTTGTGGGAATGGTTTTCTGGCTAATCTTAAAGGGCAAACCGCGGAAATATGCATCTACCGGCTCTCAGACAACCTGAATAAAATATATGAATCTATAAAAGTCACACATTGCTATGAATCAGGAATCGGTAAGTTACCTTAAATACCAGGGAAAGCATAAAGGTCTACTTGGTTGGATACTGTCAACCGATCATAAAAGAATCGGATTATTATATATGTATGCGATCATGTCGTTTTTCATGATGGGGGCTATTCTTGGATTGATGATGAAACTCGAGCTGATTGCCCCGGGAAAAACGATAATGAATGCCGAATGGTATAATGCTTTTTTTACAATTCATGGAATTACAATGATCTTCCTGGTAGTGATACCGGGTATACCGGCTATATTCGGCAATTTCTTCCTGCCAATTATGATCGGTGCGAAGGATGTTGCTTTTCCAAGACTTAATCTGTTTTCGTGGTACTTATATATTGCAGGTGCCGCTATTGCACTGACTTCACAGTTCCTTGGGGATGGTCCTCCAGATACCGGGTGGACATTTTATGCTCCCTACAGTATAAGGATTCCCACAAATGTGGTTTCGGCTGTTCTGGGAGCCTTTGTTCTCGGGTTTTCCTCAATCCTTACCGGAATCAATTTTATTACTACAATGCACAGGCTGAAAGCCCCGGGAATGAAATGGATGAAAATGCCTCTTTTTCCATGGTCGCTTTATGCCACCGGCTGGATACAGGTTCTCGCCACGCCCATTATCGGTATCACACTACTTATGATAGTTGCCGAAAGGATACTCAAGATAGGGTTTTTCGATCCCCAGCTCGGAGGTGATCCGGTCCTTTACCAACATTTGTTTTGGATCTATTCGCACCCGGCAGTTTATATTATGATACTGCCTGCAATGGGTGTGATATCGGAGATCATACCCACGTTTGCACGTAAAACCATATTCGGATATTCAGCAATTGTCATTTCTTCCATCGGAATTGCTTCTGTTGGTTATTTCGTTTGGGGACATCACATGTTCACGGCCGGAATGAGCGCTGCATCCATGTGGATTTTTTCCTTCCTGAGTTTTATTGTAGCTATTCCGAGTGCAATAAAGGTATTTAACTGGGTTGCAACTCTTTATAAAGGGTCAATTAATGTCCAGACTCCTCTTTACTGGGCCTTGTCGTTTATTTTTGTTTTTATGATTGGAGGCCTTTCTGGACTTTTCCAGGGATCGTTGTCCGTTGATGTCCATTTGACCGATACTACATTCATTGTTGCACATTTCCACTTTATTGTCTTCGGAGGGACCGGATACGCATTTATGGCCGGGATACACTACTGGTTCCCGAAAATATTCGGTCGCATGTACGATAAATCCTGGGCAAATACAGGCTTCATCATATTTTTTATGGGTTTTCTGGCCCTATATTTTACAATGTTTATAATGGGTATGGGTGGTGCTCCGCGCAGGTCAGCAGATTATTTTCCCCGGTTTCACGGAGCCAACATAGTATCGTCAATGGGGGCCATTGTAATGATATTCGGATTAGCCATTATCATTATTAATCTTATACGTTCGGCGAGACACGGAGGACCTGCGCCCGATGATCCCTATGGTGGAAAAACCCTGGAATGGACAGTTCCTTCACCGCCCCCCGTCGAAAATTTTGAAAAAACACCTGAAATAACACATGGACCTTACGATTATACAAAATGAAATCACCCTGGTAGATTACAACACTCAATAAATTTGATTTTATGTTTACCGGTGTTTCAAATTTTACCAACAGCGTAGACAGGACCACAATGTTCATCTTCCTGGTTTCAGCGTTCTTTCTTGTCGGAATAACGGCTGCCATGATTTTTTTTGTGATCCGATACAACAAAAAGCGAAATCCGAAATCAGAACATATTGAAGGTAATGCAATCCTGGAACTGGTGTGGACCCTGATACCGCTTGCGCTGGTTATGATCATGTTTTTTTATGGCTGGAGGGATTGGAAAATGTTTAAGACACCTCCCAAGGATGCATTTACAGTTTCTAGTACCGCGAGAATGTGGAGCTGGTCGTTCGAGTATCCTAACGGGAAAATCACAGATACGCTTTATGTGCCGGCAAATAAGCCCGTAATCGTGAATGTGAACTCAGCCGATGTAATTCATAGTATGTTTATTCCTGCCTTCAGAATAAAGCAGGACATGGTTCCGGGTAATGATAATTATTTGTGGTTTATTGCAAATAAAGAAGGAACTTATGAAATATTCTGCGCAGAATATTGTGGTTTACAGCATTCGTATATGACCTCCGCAGTAAATGTATTGGCTCCGGATACTTTTGATAAATGGTATAATGATACATCCCTCCTGGCAGCAACTGCCGGAACTGGCGGGGCTGCCCCAATGGCGGGATTGGGACTTATGCGAAGGAATGGTTGCGTTGCGTGTCATTCACTCGACGGCTCCACAATAGTGGGTCCTTCATTCAAGGGCATATTCGGCGAGGAAACCATAGTGATAGTTGGCGGTGACGAACAGCAGGTTACGGTTAACGAAGACTATATACGTGAATCACTTCTTACCCCCAATGCAAAGGTTGTTAAAGGTTTCAGAGCGGGACTCATGCAATCGTATAAAGGAATGGTGACGGAAGAAGATATACTGCAGATCACAGAGTATATTAAATCATTGAAGTGAATACAGATAGTTTCAGGTGGTTTCATGTGGTTTCAGATGGTTTCAGAAAGTTTCATATAGTTTCAGATGATTTCAGATGGTTTCAGAGGGTTTCAGATTAGTAGCTCTAGCCTTAACAGGCAGGGTACAACCTAATTCTTCAGAGCCTGGAATATGAGTATTGCAAGAATGGCTATCTGGTAAAGGTACAGGGAACCAAAAGCTTTTCCCGTGTTAAAAATTATATTCTTGCTGAACGTAGACCGAAAAAAGAAGACGATCAGCAATACGTTCAGAGCAATTGTAGTTATGGTAAGGAACTTTCCGGAAATGATTCCGAAAAGAGGGAAAAATAAAGTTATAAGAGATGTTCCCAGCGTCCACATAAACACAATGAATTTCACCTGTTCATCGTTCATTTTCGATGTTGCCGATTGAAATCCTGCTCTGCGATAATCTTCTTTATACTTTAACAATAGAAGCAAGAAATGCGGAATTTGCCATAAAAATAGAAATGAGGCAACAAAAATTATCCGCTGATCAGTAATCAGTCCGCCGGCAGCAGTCCATCCCATAATCGGAGGTATTGCACCGGTAACAGCACCAATAATAACGACGAAAGGTGTCTTTGTTTTCAGCGGAGTATAGATTGCATTATACCAGATGATATTCAGAAGACCAAGTATTGCCGTTAACGGATTTGTGAAGAAATATAAAACTGCAGTACCGCAAATACCCATAATCAATGCATAGATCAGAGCAGTAATTGGTGATAATTGTCCTGCAGGCAAAGGCCGATGCATAGTCCGTTGCATTAATGCATCAAGATTTCTTTCCTGATACTGGTTAAGAGCAGTAGCAGCTCCCGCTAGCATGAGCACACCGCAAAATACAGCAACAGAGGTCCATGAGAACGTACCAGTATTAAATATGTATCCGGCAAGAGCTGAAAACGCAATTGCAGCTGACATATTAATGCGGGTCAGATTAAGTAAAACTTTCATTCTGTGAGATTCATTTATCAACCAGTCATTCGCTGGCATTGCTCCTTTTTTTAACCACTACTGATGGTTTTTGTTTACTATTTGCTGAAAGAATTCCCGCTCTACGCAATCTTCTCTGGTTTTCCCAGGCAAAAAGTGCTACAAGACCAACAATTGCCAAAGTATAATATACAAAAGGCGGAACTGGCAAAGGATCTCCTTTTGCATAGGAATGTAAACCTGA
>DATAEX010000538.1:0-3621 GCA_036257765.1 Bacteroidales bacterium | reverse complement strand
CGATTCTTGCATTTGTTCTTAAGAAGTTGGCCACCATTGCCAGGCGCAAAACTGACAATTCATTCAGGCCATCTTGACCACCTGGGGATGTCTTGGATCGATTGCCACAGCCAGAGGGAAGTGCACATTATTTGCTTAATTCATCATTTCCATCTTCAATGGAGTCAGTCGAAGATATATTTCAAAGCCAATTGGATTTTTACCATAAAGATCATCTAAATATTCATCTGCGGTGAATAACGTAGCATGACTTCCAAAGACCAGCCAGGTTTTTGCCAATTTTATTGCATTCATATTGAACCCTAAAGTGAAAGCATTAATAGGATTCAATGGGTCACCATTAATAGGTTGTTCAAGATCCAATTCTTCGGATGATTTTTGTATCCATTCAAAACGGGTGTATAACGCTAACCGGTTTAGACTATATCCTCCCTCAAGTAAAACTGCATTCTCATTCTTTTCAGCACTATTAAGTCCCCACAAAGCAGTTAAAAATAAAGAATTTGTTGTACTTAATTCTTTATTAAAATTGATTGAAGCAGTGGTTCGACGAACATTTTCCAGGGGATGCAGCCATTCCGGACTTTTTATAAACGCTTGTGAAACCTGGAATGCCCAGTTCTCAGGAGCAAATGAAAGTCTTCCACTCCAGGAATCGAATCGTGGTGCATCAAAATTATAACGTTTCTCATCAGGTTCTCTCCCTGTAAAATTTGATATTTCAACTTTAAATCTGTTTATTCGATATCCTAATGTGATGACTCCGAATGTTATATGGGTTCCATCGTTCCAATGATGTGAAAGCGGAGCATCAGGATTAAATAAGGCAGAAGGACGATGCATAAAAGTCACAGATCCTAAAGCAGGTTCACCGGGATACCCAAAATACAGAAATAGATCTGATTTTTCTGAAAGAGCATATGAATAAGCAATGGACATTTCAGAGAATAGATCATGAGGATGCTGCCTGTCTACAAGCGGTTCATTTTTATATGTTTCACCGGTTTGAAATAAAAGCGGATAACCTGCGTTTCCTATAGTCAGGTAGTCCAAGGAAATCATCGCAGAGAATCGAAATAATCCTCGTTTACCGGTTCTTGTGTGACCGGTCAGCATGAACCAATTTGGCACATCCCACAAATCAGCTCCTCTTTCACCTTTTTTTGTAACATCCTGATTATTATATCGGAAAAAGACATTGCCATGTAACATAAAGTTCCAATGGCCATAATGCATCATATATCCATACATCGGCGAATTATCCGGTAACCATCCAGTCCCCGATCCATCCATATTCATGGGCAGATTTAATGAAAAAGCATGAAAACCGGAATGCTTTTGCATCATCGTCGATGTATCTGAATCATGATTTTTAGTATTTGATTTAGGCATATGTGATTCATGCTGTCCAAGAACTGAGCAAACAGAAAACCCGATAATTAATACTGTAAGTTTAAGTCTTTTCATTCTTCAATTATTACATTATGTACAGGTAACAATATGACAACAGTATAAGTTTGGAAACATACGCCATTCTTTATGACTGATAACGGACTATAAAATATGTCTTTATTATGGAAGGTATTCAACAACCATTTCAGCAAACCTTTCGACCTTGTCAAAATTCAGCCAAAAGATCTAAAACTAGTATTTCCAGAAACTGCTAAACGTTATCACTCGTCTCTTATTCTTCCGGTTTTCTGCAATATTACCTTAACCGGTTCGAGGGTTACAAGAATTCCCTTCTTAAGATTCATTAAATCCGCTTCAATCAACCTGTAAAAATCATAAAGCACCGCAGTGTAATCGATCATTTCAATCAGAACAGGCAGCTTTTCCGTAAGTTCCCAGTATCTTGAAGAGGAAACATTCCTGCTGCTAAGGCCATATCCCATAATCCCCCGATATACCGTAACTCCTGAAACCCCCTTTTCCTTAGCCTTGTGAACTACGTGCTCATACAAGAGCCTGCTTCCGATCTTATCGGTAGAACTGGTGTAAATTTTCAGAACACTGCTATCACGAGCTTCCATAATTTATAATGAATTTGTCAAAATATAACCAAGGTATACAGCAGCAAAACCAAGAATAACACTTAAGCTGGTATAAATTAAAACTGACAGGTATTGGCCGTTATGTAAAAGCATGAGATTTTCATTGGTGAAACTGGAAAAAGTCGTGAAACCTCCGCAAATCCCAACCATAAGAAATAACCTCCATTCCATAGTAAGCAGTTCGCTTTTTGTTGCAATTCCGGTTAAAAAACCTATGATAAAACTTCCCAGGACATTGACTGTCAGTGTTCCAATTGGAATAGAAAGAATATCATAATTCAAATTAAGCCTTGATATAAAATACCGGCCGACACTGCCAATAAATCCGCCAAATCCGACGAGAAGAATTTGTTTAAACATAATTCAATGAAAACATGAACTAAAGTAATAAAAAGGACAACAATGATTCATATTTTGGAGGTTGGAAAGCGTTGTATCTTAAAACCAGCATCATTTTATCAATTCGAAAATTAGTTCATGAAAGAAACTTAACCCCGTATATTTTGTTGTTACAAAGACAATCAGACCTTTATCCTAAATCTGTCTCCTATGAAAATCGTAATTAAAGCAACCGGAATGGTATTCCTGCCATTATTGGGCATCCTGTTCCTTAACTCTTCGTCTTCTATTCATTCAAAAACAGACATTGGCAATTTGTCTTTAGCAGACCAAACTGAGTCACTGCCTAAAGAAATCCGTGATCTGGTAGAGTCATCCTGTATTAATTGCCATTCAACGGATGGAAGGGCACTGGCAAGGACCAAGCTGAACTTCTCTGTGTGGAACGAATACGACAGTGAAAAGCAAGCCAATAAATCAGAAGATATGTGTGAAATGCTGACTAAAGGCAAAATGCCACCCAAGTCCTATCTTAAAAATCATGGTGACCAGGTTCCGACTGCAGGACAAATAGAGGCTGTGTGCAAATGGGCAGAGGGCATGAAAAATAATTGAATGACTGTTTGAACTTTGCCTAACCCATGAACAACCGTATTTCGCAGGATGATGTCATCTATTTTGTCATAACCGATCGATTTTTCGGAAGAAATAAAACAAATGCCGATCCCGCTGATCAGAAGATTCACGGTGGAACACTCGACGGGATCGTTGAAAAACTTGACTACCTTTCTGAACTTGGTATAACTGCCATATGGGTCACACCCGTTTATGAGAATATCTCTAATGCCGGGAACGCAGAACCTTACCATTATTACTGGCCTAAAAACTTTGAGAAAATAGACAACAGGCTGCTCGATGGCACATTTTTGCCTCAAAATTCATCTATAGAAACTTTTGGAAAATTTGTCGATAAATGTCATGACAGAAACATCAAGGTTGTCCTGGATATGGTGGTCAATCACGCAGGCTATGGAGCAGAAGGTAATTTCAACGCGACATGGTTTAACAAAGGCGGTACAGGTGACATCAAGGGCGAGCTTTCAGGATTGCCCGATTTTAACCATGATCTTCCCGATGTTTTGCATTATTTCATTAATAATATTGAAGACTGGATAACAAAGGGAAAAGTCAATAATATCCGAATGGATACTGTTAAACATGTCGAACC
>DATAEX010000530.1:0-2869 GCA_036257765.1 Bacteroidales bacterium | reverse complement strand
CGGTGAAATCTTTATTGATGATTGTACTCCGGTTGATCTGCTCGTAATTCCAAATACTTTTACTCCTAATGATGATGGTGCACATGAAACATGGATCATTCAGAATATAGAAATGTTCCCAAATGCCGAAATTCAGGTATTCGACAGATGGGGAAGGCTTGTATTCCATGGCAGCGCCGGTGATATCTGGGATGGTACCGGACCTAACGGAAAGGATCTTCCTGTTGAAAATTATTATTATGTGATTGATCTGAATGCCGGAGGAGACGATATATTGACCGGAACTGTGAGTATAGTAAGATAAATCCGAACCCGTAAAAAAAGAAGAAAATGCGAAATTTTTACAAATCCGCGCTGCTTTTGCTGTTTCTGATAACCGGTATATGTTATCTAAATGCACAGCAGCTCCCGATATACAGCCAGTATACATTCAACAAATTCCTTCTTAATCCTGCAATTGCCGGGAGTGATGGCTACACAACAATAAGCCTTGTTGCAAGAGAGCAATGGGTAGGCTTTAAAGGTACACCTAAGACTCATGCTTTTACGATGGACTCACGCCTTCTGAGGAATAGCTTTATATCCAAAAATGCCTCAGTAAGGCGGAAGAGACGGTTAAGCTCCCGATCAGGAAGAGTGGGCTGGGCAGCACATGTTTTTAATGATCACAATGGTCCGCTCGACCGCACAGGTGTTGAAGGCACCTATTCTTATCACATCGCCATTGATCAGGGACAGTTATCTTTTGGGTTATCGGGCCTTTTTTATCAGTTCCGGCTAAATAAAGACAAGGTTGATCTTGGGGACAATATGACAGATCCACTGATTGAGGGTATGAGAGGAACTCTTTATATTCCTGATGCCAATTTCGGTCTTTATTATACCTCTGCAAGTGTTTATGGCGGTGTTTCGGTAATGCAGATATTTCAGTCATCAATACATTTTGGTGATGATAATGACAGCGATTACCGCCTGAAGCGAAATTATAATTTACTAGGTGGTTATTATTATAATTTAAGCAGAAATGTGGCCATAGAACCATCATTCCTGCTTAAAATACCGACTGCATCGAGGCCCCAGCTCGATATCAATACAAAACTGTACTATAAGGATAACTACTGGGCCGGATTGGCCTGGCGTACACGTAATGCCATGGTAGTTTATTTCGGGGCACGGTTCGACAAATACTTCGTGGGTTATGGTTTTGATTATAATTTCAGTCCCATAGGCAAAAGGACTTTGGGCACACATGAATTCATGGCCGCTGTAAAATTCGGGGATACAGCCAGAAGATATAGATGGCTTAATACTTATTGATAAACCTATCAATTGATTTTTTGCCAAGCTTAGTTTGGAAACTACGCCCAAAAAAAATTCGGCTCAGATAATTCTAAGCCGAACTCAAGCCGTACCGGGGATAAGGAATGTAAATCCCACTCACACATCCCAATCAAAACAAACCTTTCTCCCCGGTTTCCGGCGATTTAATATCTTCTTCTATTTGTTTTTCGTCTTCTTTTTTCTTAACAGGTGGCTTTTTAACCTTTTGCTGTTGCTGCTCATTTCCGGCAATATCGATCCTGTTTTCACGCAGGAACATCCCGGTGAATACAGCAGTTTTAATATCCTTTACAAGAAGGTTGATTTCCCAATCGGTATCAGGAAATGCCTGAGGACGTACATTGAACTCAATCTTCTCTTCGATGCAAAAATCAACAATAACAGGGATAGATTTTGATTTTAAAATAACCTTAATTGCTTCACTCATAATAGATAGTAATTAGCTTGTTTGCAGAAGCAAAATAATATTTTTTTTCCCAAAACGATACGGACATTTACAAATTCTTAATAATAAAATCAGTCATCAGGGAATAAAGGTGGTGGCGGGTGTTTCCTCCATTAATGTTATGGTTGCGATTCGGATACATAAACTGTTGAAATTGTTTGTTCTCCTGTATCAATCGTTCCGCCATTGCCACGGAATTCTGCAAATGAACATTATCATCTGCCATTCCGTGGATAAGTAACAAATTACCCTTTAGTTTGGATGCATGATTGATCGGAGAATTATCATCGTAACCCTCGGGATTATCCTGTGGTCTTCGCATAAATCTCTCAGTATAGATATTATCATAAAATCTCCAGTTTGTAACCGGAGCCACGGCTATTCCTGTTTTGAATACGTCGGCTCCCTTGGTCATACAAAGGAGTGTCATATAACCTCCGTAGCTCCACCCCCATATCCCGATTCTATTCTCATCGATCCAGGATTTTTTTCCCAGGTATTTTGCCGCGTTGATCTGATCCTCAGTTTCCAGCTTACCAAGTTGCATATACGTACTTTTCCGGAACTCTTCGCCTCTGCCGTCGGTACCCCTGTTATCAACACAGGCAATAATATATCCGTGTGATGCCATCAGCTGTTGCCAGGCAATACCTGCGTCCCATTTATTTACAACCTCCTGTGATTGTGGTCCGCCATAGACGTTGAAAAATAAGGGATACTTGCGTGTGGAATCAAAATCGGAAGGTTTGATAATGTAGGCGTAAAGTTCCAGTTTATCACCGGTCGGTATTTTGATAAATTCTTTTTTAGCAAATCCAAATCTTTTCAATTCATTATTCAGGTATGAATTATCCTCAATTACTCTCATTTCTGTGCCGTCAATCTTGTGAAGCGTATGCACCGGAGGAGTATTGGCATTCGACCAAACATTAACGTAATATTTGAATGTACTGCTGAAATCGGCTTCATTATGTCCTTCACTGGAAAACAATTTACGTTGTCCCTTCCCGTCGAAACGGATAGAATATACATCCTGATTAATAACAGAACTCTGGTTGGATGTATAGTAAAGAGTGTTTTTAG
>DATAEX010000523.1:0-5785 GCA_036257765.1 Bacteroidales bacterium | reverse complement strand
CACCTTTTTTGGTTTCGATGATCAGAACACCCGATCCGCCCCTTAGTCCGTAAAGCGAAGCAGCGGCCGCGTCCTTTAAAAGAGCAATCGATTCGATATCGTTAGGATCCACATTCTCGGGGAAAGCTCCTATCACACCGTCAATTATTATTGCCGGGAAACTATTGCCATCCATTGTCCTTAGGCCCCTGACCCTCATTTCATAAAAACCATTTGGATTGCTTCCCGCTTTTGATACAGCCAAACCAGCTATTTTACCTCTTATCAGATCATAGGGATGGTTGATATGACCCTTGTTAAAAGTACCGGCATCTGCTTTACTGATGGCTCCGAATGTATTCAGAGATATTGTTTCATCATTTAGCCCTTGCAACGTATCGACCGTTTGAGAAAAGATCAGGGAGAAACCGGACAGAAAAGCCATTAAAAAACTTAAGAATGACTTTGTCATAGGTTGGTATTTAGAATTTATTGCCTAAAAAACGAACAGGATTATCATGTGAAATGGTCCTGAAATACTCCTCGCCCAGGTATCCGCGAAGGTCGATACCAAAGCGGCGTTCATTGGCCTTGTATTCGACCATGTAATAATCGGAGCCGAAAAGAATCTGATCTCTGATTTCCGGATCGGCAAGAAGAACCTTTAACAACGGGAAATATTCAGGATTGTTAAGTGTGTAAGATATATCGGTGTAAAGGTTTTTATATTTCTCAAGCATATCCTTGATCAGGATAAACCAGCTATCCTTATCTTCAGGATAGTCAAGGTATCTGGTCCAGTAATATTCCGAACCGAAATGAGCAAGGCATATTCGTACTTTTTTGAATATTTCGAATACAAATGGGTAGTTGAGCGGATTTGCAAAATTGGAGCAAAGCCTTTTCCGGTTCCTGGTTTCTATATCCAGCGGAATTTTTGATCCCGAAAGCATTGCCTTGATCTCATAAGGCCATCCTCTGTTATAAGTCGGGTTATAGGGACTACAATGAGAAATTACCGGAATATCATACTTTTCAGCATATTCATACATAGGAAACAACCGCACATCATAGGGAAAATATCCGAGCGACGGGTAGATTTTAATTCCGGCAAACTGCCACTCCTCCATACAACGTTTTAGTATTTCCATCATGTCTTTTCGGCGGGGATCGAGATGAACAAAAGGCAAAACAAATTCAGGATACATCCGCTTCAACCTCGCCAGTTCTTTTAACTGCTCCATATAATCACGAGGCACTTTGCCGGCATTCATAAAATGCATATCCATGGAAACGACCATGAATCTGGAACTGGCCGGATAAAATTTCTGGCACTCTTCAAAAATCTCTTTCTGATCCTTATACCTCCCAATTTCTATTATTTTCCTGTAACGCCTGAACTGATCATTATTTGCAAAAGGATTCAGCACGTTCAGAAGAAAGCCGATAGTGCTGAAACCGGGCGTGGAAGCCAGAATTCTTACGAGCCCGAGAGGCAGATACCTGCGTGGAATATCTTTCTCAAGGAATGTGTGAATGTGACAATTGTAAATCATCGTGTTGAAAAGAAATAAATTTAAATAAATTCTTACAATATTCTTCTATACGCGGTAAGGAACGCAATTGCCCGTCGATTTCACCCCGCTGGGGCTATTTGCAATATACGACGGGCAGAACTTCACATAAATATTTCTTAATCCCCCTACTTGAAAATTTCTTAGTTTTGCGCGGCATTCTCCTGAATCATGCTTTCATTTAAAATATTTTTTACAAATAAAAGGTTTTTTGCCCCTGCATTCTTGTACTCCTGTTTCAGTCTGATTTTCAGCACGTGGGTAACTTACATACCTTACATCGCTGATAAGTTAGGCATTACTGAAGGCAAAATAGGAGGCGCTATTTTTTTCATGGCATTTGGTTCACTTAGCATGCTCCCAGTCAGCAACAAGCTGACCGATATACTTGGTGTCGGACGTCAGGCATTGATTGGCTTCACAGGTTACGCTACAGCGATGTACGGAATGTTCCTGGCCCCGAATTATACATTACTGTGTACGGCACTTTACCTGTTCGGAATGATGAGCTCAGTATTTGCCATTTCACTGAATTCGCTTACAGCCGTAATTGAAAGGCAATCGGGTATGTATATCATGACAGGCAGTCACGGTTTCTGGAGCATGGGCGGAATGATAGGCGCATCGACAGGCAGTTTTATAGCAGGATTGCTTCATAAACCCATTTTGCATATAAGCATCCTTGTTATTATTCTGATATCCATACAATACTTTTGGTTAAGAAAAGAATACTATCATATTCGGACTGAAAAGCATATTAAACAAATACATAAAAAATTTCCCCTTAAGCCTCTATTGGGTATTGCGGCAATCGGGCTTGTTATGATGGTATCGGAAGGAGCTATTGCCGACTGGAGCGCGCTGTACCTTAAAAAGATTGTTTACATGAAGAGCCAGTTTATCGGATTAGGTTATGCTTTATTTTCAATGGGTATGGCTATAGGGCGATTTGCAGGAGACCACTTTAAGCCGGCGGTTTGGTTCATGGAAGCTCCTGAGAATGGCTATTTCAACCAGCCTGATCGGATTCACGCTTGTCATCCTTGCCTCACCTCTCAGTGCCATGCCTGGATTTTTTGTCATCGGTCTGGGCTTTTCCATTATTGTTCCTGAAGTTTACAGATTGGCCTCAAATATTAAAGACATAAGAACTGCCGACGGAGTATCTTTCATTGCCGGGACTTCAAACGTCGGATTCCTTATCGGTCCTGCTTTTCTTGGATTCGTTGCAGAACTTCAGACCCTGAGGTTAAGTTTCGTTGTTTTATCCTGTCTGATCAGCATAGCACTTATAGCCACATTCTTTAAAAGGTAACTTCAATTCATTTTTCTAATCCAAAATGTGCTGTTACATTTTGAAAATGATAATATTCGTAATAGATTTAAAAGTAACTTCAAAATCTATTGAAATAATATGCCTGAAAATTCTAAAGGCCCATCATTGTATCGACATTATGGAATTATCGTTCTTCTGTTTATTATAGCATGTTTCTTTATTGTAAAAATTGTTTACTTAAAATTGCCATTTTACTGGGATGAAGCCTGGTCGTATGCTGTAGCTGTTTTTGATATGGACGTTCATGGACTGGCTCTTTTGCCGGGAGATGGTAATATTGAACTTACAAGAGGACATCCGTTATTATTTTATTTCCTGTCAGCTATCTGGATTAAACTATTTGGCCATGAAGTTTCCACAATACATTTATTGCCGTTAATAATTTCCTGCAGTTTAATTCTGACCATTTACATCATTACCCGTGCATTTTCGGATGTGTTAGGTGCTTTAACCACTTCGGTTTTTTTAATACTTCAGTCGATTTTTTTTGTTCAGAGTAGTTTGCTCCTTCCTGAAGTAATGCTTACTTTATGGATTATCCTGGTTTTAATTGCTTATTTGAATAAACGATGGAATATATATCTGTTGTGTTCGATACTTTTGATTCTTACAAAGGAATCAGGCATAGTATTGATAATAGCTTTACTAATTGATAAGATTGTATTAGATTATCTTTTCAAAAATGAAATTAATTCTGGCACACCTGAAAGGATCAAAGAGTTACTGATAATGATCGTACCCGTTATTGTCTTCGGAATCCTGCTGATAGTGCAGAAAATCAGATTGGGCTGGTTTTTATACCCGGATCATTTGAAGATGATGGATCTAAATGTACAAAGCATAAAATATAATTTTATATTAATAAAGGATATACTATTTCAGGGCGGGAGGGCCTATCTTTTTATGGCTTCATTTATTTGTATTACGCTGTTGACTATGAAAGAATCCATCACTAAATTCCAGGCCCGATTCATTAGTTTATGCTGGGTTTATATAATAATCTATTTGATATTCTGTTCCA
The DNA here is from genome assembly GCA_036257765.1 of Bacteroidales bacterium. Taxonomy (GTDB): domain Bacteria; phylum Bacteroidota; class Bacteroidia; order Bacteroidales; family UBA10428; genus UBA5072. The sequence goes on along the minus strand of DATAEX010000523.1, from coordinate 1,875 downwards.
TGAATTTCTTTGCCACCAGGTATTTATTAAGTGCTGTTGCCGTTCTGATTATTGTATGCACATGGCCTGTTCTGGTATTTTTGAGAAATTTGTGGTTAAAGATCGCCTTTATTTTAGTCTTTGTTTTTATATTCACTTATCATACTTTTCTCGGTCCTAAAAATGCATTCGATACTTCTATTGGATTTAAAAATGCTGCATTGCTGCAAAAGAAAGCAGTGCAATTTGCAGAAGAAATGAAACTGCATCGGAATAAAATTTATTCCACTTTCCTGATGCAGTATTATATGGGCATTCCTGAGCTAAGCTATCTTGCTGATCCATTAAAACCATTTATTATTAAGAACACATCTGATATAGATTATGATGTTTACATTTTCTGCAGCAACGAAAAAGACCAGTTATATGACCAAATAAAGAATGATCCGGATATAAAGCTTTTAAAAAGATTTCAAAATAATGAAGCCTGGATTGAGTTTTATATAAAATCCGCACTTCATTAACTTCATTATAGATTAAACCTACAGGGCACTATCGTTGTTAGTACGGAAACTTCTTAGAACCTGTTTAAAAATAACAGATAACCTAAATTTAACATAATGAAATTCGATGGAACAATCAGCCCCGGAGGGGCGGTATCTTTGTAGTACATGTTTATGATGGTACTGTCAGAGCCCCATCGGGGCGAAATCGCAATTGTTGATACATGATTTCGCACCTACAGCGCTCCAGGTAAATTTAGATAGAATACTAACTACAAAGATTTCGCCTTTACAGGGCTAAATGCAATTACAAATAAAAATAAATTGAATCCGAATTTAAACAGGCTCTTATTCTCATATATAACATAATTCGTGAATAAAAATAATTCAAATATTTCATGGATCATCAACAAGCGGTTTATCGGAATACTCCTTACAGGATTCGCCGTAACCGTTATCCTGACTTATGTGATTACTCTTCGCGTTTTTATTAAACCCTTTTATGAGTCGGAGGCTATAGGATTTGCTCCGGGAATGTTTCAAAAAGATGAACAGGAAGGATCCACACCTGTTGGACAGTCTGATGCTTACATTCAAATCCTGAGATCATCTGTTATGGCCGACAGTTTAAACAGACTATTCAACTTAATGCGCCGATTCGGTTTACATTCCGGACAGGAGCAGGAAAAAAGCAGGATGCTTCATGAACTTAACAACCGAATGAAAGTAGAAAGAAACCGCTATGGAGCGGTATCTGTAAAATTCCTGGATCATGACCCTGATATGGCAGCTGAGATGGCCAATAGCGTATTGGTATTAGGAGATAAAATCTGGCAAAATATATTCTCAAACAGTAATCTCCCGCGAAACAATACCCCCGGATCCCGTATGGTCAGTTATGCCATTCCGGGCCATCAACCTGTCAAACCCAACCGATTGCTTTTAATGGTGCTTGCCGGCGGCCTTGCTGTGTTCGTTCTTGTTGCACTCAGAATAATACAATTTGGGACACCCCATGAGGAAAAGAATAGGTGAAGGAGCCGCTGCTGTTATTATTTCCATCCCGGTAGCCATTCTTACTGTCAGTGCACCTTACCTGTCGGTGATAATGTTTATGTTCATCCTGTCATGGCTGATATCCAGGTTCAGACTGCATTACTACATTATGGCTCTGATCGCATTGTTTCTGCCCTTTTCTTTTGAAATCCTTATAAGCCCCGGCACATTTCTTCTCGTACCCACAGAGCCTTTGATCATTGTTGTCCTGCTTACTGTTATATGGGATATACTTTATGATCCTGTTCTGTTAAGAAAGCTTTTTCAGCTTGAAAGTAAGTGGATCCTACCTCTAATGATCTGGTTTGTGATTACCTTGCTGTTTTCAACCATGAAA
>DATAEX010000522.1:0-7813 GCA_036257765.1 Bacteroidales bacterium | reverse complement strand
GCCACGAATGAATGGTCTGATTTTCTTAAAAAAACTGATGTCTGAATCTCCCATTCCCGTGGTGGTAATATCAAGTCTTACAGAGAAGAGCAACGAACTTACACATAAAGCCTTTGAATATGGTGCAGTTGATGTTATTACCAAACCAAAGCTGGCAACCAGGGAGTTTTTTAACGATTCGAAAATCCTCATTTGCGATACTATTAAGGCAGCTGCTGCAGCAAAAATCGACAAAATAAAGATCAGAAAGGATCCTGGCATCATTGTTCCGAAATTATCCGCTGACAACATGCTGGATGTCTACAATAATGCTATAAATATTAAAAATACAACTGATAAGATCATAGCACTGGGTGCTTCTACAGGGGGTACGACCGCTATCGAGGAATTCCTTCGCTCAATGCCGCCTGATTGTCCCGGAATTGCAATTGTACAGCATATGCCTGAGGAATTCACCCGGTCCTTTGCTGAAAGGCTCGATAAAATTTGCCGTATCAGTGTAAAAGAAGGAGTACAGGGTGAGATCATAAGACCTGGCAAGGCATTTATAGCGCCCGGAAATCATCATATGATGGTCACAAGGACAGGGGCAAAATACTCACTTGAAATTAAAGATGGACCTCTGGTCAACAGGCACAGGCCTTCTGTAGATGTATTATTCAGATCAGTAGCTAATAGTGCAGGTCCAAATTCATTTGGAGTTATTATGACCGGTATGGGAGATGATGGTGCACGCGGATTACTTGAAATGAGGCAGGCCGGTGCATTTACTATTGCTCAGGATGAAAGCAGTTGTGTTGTATTTGGAATGCCCAAAGTGGCAATAAACCTTGATGCTGCTTCAATGGTAGTTCCGCTTAACGACATAGCAAAATTAATCTTACAAAGATTCAGTGATATTTCGGATTGATCATCCGCACCACAGAAATCTATATATATATAATCTCATACCTCCTTTTTATCAATATTAACAAAATGAAAATGAAACGATTTAATGATTTTAAAATCGGCACACGACTAAATGTTGTTTCCAACACTACTTTTGTGGTGATTTTTGCATTCCTGGGAATTTATACCATGATTTCGCAACGCAAACAATTCGAAAGCAATTCGGATACCAGGATGTATGAACAGGTAAACGACCTGGCTGTAATTATAAATGAACAGGTACTGCAAAGCCAGAAAAATACTGAAATTGCGCTGAATGTATTTGACAATCTAGTATCTGAAAAGGGTCGCTTAAATACAAGCAGCAGTTATGTCACCATTGATGCAATAAACCAGGAGACTCAGACAGCAAGCAGAGTACAATTAAAAAGAGTAACGCTTGCAGGAGAATCCTTGTACAACAATTCATTACTGGTTGATAAAGTTACAGAACTTACCGGGGTAGTTTCAAGCATTCTGCAAAAGATTCCGGAAGGTTATGTGCGGATTGCAACTACTGTAAAAAAAGATGATGCTACACGCGCTGTGAACACCTATATACCAAACAGTTCACCGGTTGCCAGGGCACTTGACAAAGGTGAATCCTATTTCGGCAGAGCAATTGTAATGGGAGAATGGCATCATACAGCTTATAAACCCTATAAGTTAAATGACGGATCAATAATAGTATTATTTACCGGTTTTCCTGAAAAAAACCTGCAATCGTTGAAAGAATTGTTTAGCAGTAAAAAATATTTTGAAACAGGATATTCTTACCTGATTACCAAAGCTGGTGATTTCGTGATCCATCCAAACAAGGAAGGCTCAAATGAAAAAGACAGCGAGTTTTTTAAACAAATTCTGGCCGATGATGATGGTTATGGAAAAAGTGCATATATGTGGGAAGGAAAAGAGAAATTTCAATATTTCAAATATCTGCCTTCCATTGATTCCTATGTGGCAGCTACAGTATACAGGGATAGCATATCTAAGGCAATTAACGAGGAAGATAAAAGTACGCGGAATTCATTGATAATAGCTGTTATTTTCGGGGTAGGCCTTTTCATAGTTATCAATTTTCTTATCAGCCGTTCAATAACAAATGGCTTAAAGAAAGGCATTGAATTTACCAAAAAGGTGGCCCAGGGAGACCTGACAGTTGATTTAAATATTGATCAGAAGGATGAGATTGGGGAAATGGCATCAGCATTGTCGCAGATGCTGGTCAAGCTGAAGGAAATTGTGTTTAGCATAATAGAAGGTGCCGAGAATATTGATTTGGCCAGCAGCGAAATAAGCAACAATTCGCAACAGTTATCCCAGGGAGCTTCTGAATTGGCAGCCTCCACCGAAGAGATATCCTCATCCATGGAACAAATGGCAAGTAATATTCAGCAAAATAATGAAAATGCACAGCAAACGGAGAGAATTTCAGGCTCTGCAACCGAAAGTATGCTTGAAATGAGTAAGATAGGTCGTGAAAGTTTCGATTCAATTAAAACCATTGCAGAAAAGATTACAATAATTAATGATATTGCCTTTCAAACAAATCTTTTAGCCTTAAATGCAGCTGTTGAAGCCGCCAGGGCTGGTGAACATGGCCGTGGTTTTGCAGTAGTTGCTGCCGAAGTAAGGAAACTTGCCGAACGAAGCAAATTGGCGGCAGATGAAATCGGGGTGCTTTCCAAAAACAGCCTGATGATTACTGAAAAAACACGCCAATCATTGGAAACTCTGGTACCGGAAATACAGAAGACCGCACATCTTGTTAAGGAGATTTCATCTGCTTGTTTGGAACAAAATTCAGGAGCCAATCAGATTAATGTTACGCTTCAGCAGCTCAATATTGTAACACAGCAGAATGCAACTTCATCGGAGGAAATGGCAAGCAGTGCTGAGGAATTATCGAACCAGGCCGATAGCTTAAAGGAGGTTGTTTCATATTTTAAAATAATGAGAAGTGACCGAACCAGTACCCGCCGTAAGCCTGGATTTACAAATAAAGAAAGCCAGGATAAAGGGAATGGCCGCGCGAATAACGAAAAAGATAAAATAGCAATCTCTAAGTCACCAATCGCAGTTGAAGCTTCTGATTCAGATTTCGAGAACTTTAAGAGGTAACGGGTTAGCTCCGGCAAATTAACAATGAGTATAAACATGGAAATAATTCCCTATTTCTTCAGGAGGTATAATCCTTTACTGATCCTGTTCTTTTTGCTTACGATCAATTTTAACTCGTATGCTCAGGATGCTCCGCCTGCTGTTCCGGTCATCAAACTTTCAGGCTATGTAAAAAGTGACGTCTTCTATGATTCACGTCAGACCATTTGTGCAAGGGAAGGACATTTTCTGCTATTTCCTGCGGCGCCATCCATTGATGAGGGAGGCAGAGATCTTAACGACAGACCCGGATTTAACATCCTTCCAATCCAGTCGAACCTGTCAGTTAGTGTGAATGGGCCCACCACACTTGGTGCAGCTGTTTCAGCAGTGATCGAAGGAGATTTTTTCGGTCAGTCGAACAGTGATGTGAACATGCTTCGACTACGGCATGCTTTTGTAAAGCTGCAGTGGGATAAGACTCAATTGCTGGTAGGTCAGTATTGGCATCCCATGTTTGCCACATCTTGCTACCCGGGAACAATATCCTTCAATACGGGTTCGCCTATCAGCCCTTTCTCAAGGGCTCCACAGATAAGGATTAGCCGAAATTTTGGGATTATAACGGTTTCTGGTGCCTTGTTGTCCCAGCGTGATTATGTCAGCGTAGGCCCCGAAGGTCCAAGTTCAAAATATATCCGCGATACAGGCCTGCCTGAATTTACTTTTTCCGCAGAATTGAATAGTAAGAATAAAAGGTTTACAGCAGGATCTGTGGCGGGATATAAATGGTTGACACCCCAGACTAAAACCGGAGCTAATTATAAGACCGATGAAAAAGTCGGTGGTTTTTCTGCTAACGCATACATAAAGTATGTAAATGATTTTATGACAATAAAACTCGAAGGAGTATATCTTGAAAACGCAAGTGAGTTGATGTCTATAAGTGGATTTGCTGTTAAGGACACCCTTGATGAAACAACAGGATTGGTGAATTATGCACCTGTCAGAACAGTTTCATATTGGGGAGATCTTCAATCAAATGGAAAGTTATTCCAGGCCGGTTTATTTTCCGGCTATTCCCAAAATATGGGCACACGGTCAGCCGTTTCAGGTCCTTTTTATCTTATGGCAGGTTTACCTGTTAAAAGTCTTTACCGTGTTTCTCCCAGGTTTGCCGTAAAACCGGGCAACCTGACGCTTGCTGTTGAAATCGAATTTACATCTGCTTTATACGGTTCACCGGATGATCATGGTGTAATGATAAACACTGCCCGTGTTAATAATACGAGGATATTATTGTCTGCTATTTATAAATTCTGATGAAACTGAAGGAGATAGGAACAATTGTTCATATCTTCTGTGTAAATCAGGTTGATAGTTACGAAGGGAAAATCATTGCCAGGACTCATTCTGTTGTAATTTTGATCTACCAGGTTAGCGATAAAAGGCTGCCTCTAAAGTGTGGAATCAGGATGGAATCTTAAGTGATTTCCTGAACGTTTCGATCAGGTCTCCGGACCTGCGCAATACAGGGGCCGAAGTTTTCGAACTTCGTCAGGGAAGGTGGTCTTTCGGGATCATCGAAATGACAGCCGGAAAGTAAAGTTGTAAAAAGCTTTACCGGAAAGCCGGGGCTGATATCTGGGATCTTTGATTCAAGGTGCAGCCGGTCATAATAACAGTAGCCTGGCATGAAGGAATACTTCGGTATTCCGGATTGGAACGGGAACCAGTGTAAAAAGTGGTTCCCGTTTGTGTTTCATCAAACCTCAAACTTCAAACCTCAAACCTCAAACTTCCAATTAACACAACAACTCCTCCACGCTTTCTCTAAGATAGGCCTCATACGCCTGAATCGATTTAAAGCTTCCGAGTCTAATAACCGGTTTGGTTTTTCCATGAAAATCGCTGCCGCCGGTCATAAGTACTTTGCGCTTTACTGCAACTGAGGCAAAGTACTCGATTTGTTTTTCGGTATGATAATTATTGAAAGCTTCCAGTCCTTTTGCTCCAAGTTTCAACAATTCTTCGACCACTTCTTCCCTCCCCCTGAAATTGAGTCCGGGATGTGCTATAACCGGTATACCGCCGTTTCTCTTAATAAGGTCGACAGCCTGTTCGTAATTCATGTAATTTACTTCTACATGTGCCGGCTTATCCTGAGCAAAGAAATCGAGGTAAAAATTAAGATACGGATTATCGCTTCTTGATCCGCCTGTACGATAAGGATCCATCTGCTTCAATCCGTCGTATTTGGTATTGGTCAGAAGCACTTCTGCAATAAGTTCTCCGCTTGGAGGCTGTCCGCCTGCCTTATCCAATACTTCAGCAGCATTTATGTCGATCCCCATTTTATGAAGATTCACGATCATCTGACTGAATGCTCCTATTATCTTAGTAGCAAAATCGGTTTCCAGCGTTCCGAAATCTTTCGATTGCCAGTTAATATTATAACCAAGAACATGAAGGTCGGTGCCTTTATAATTACAGTCAATTTCAATTCCGGGAATTACACGGATGCTTCTGTTAAGCCCTTCAGACAAGGCTTCAGGAATAGCTTTCACCAGGTTGTGATCAGTAATTGAAATTATTTGTAATCCGGCTTCCTGACTGTCGTGAAGTATATCGCATACATTTAAATCCCCATCCAGACTGTACTCACTGTGTATATGCAGATCCGAAGTTATCATAACTATTGACCGGATTAACGCATGGTGTATAACTTATCCACAATCCCATATGAAATTGATTCTTCCGCGTTCATCCAGTAATCCCGGTCAAAGTCCCTCAAAATTTTTTCGACAGGCTGATTACAGTTTTTGGACAGAATATCGGCAGCAATTTCTTTTGAACGGATAATTTGGCGGGCATGAATCGCAATATCACTTGCCTGACCCTGAAGGTAACCTATACTAGGCTGATGTATCAATACTTCTCCGAGAGGAAAAATATATCGATCACCTCTTTTTCCCGCCGATAACAAGAGGGAACCCATTGATGCGGCCAATCCCATGCAAACAGTAGATACCGGTGAGGTTATAAGTTTCATTGTATCGAGTATTGAATAGCCCGATGTGATAACTCCGCCGGGGCTGTTTATGTAAAATGTTATCTTTTCTCCTGGAGCGGTCGATTCAAGGTATAACAGCTTGCTGACGATGTTTTCAGCCGAACGGTCATCGACTTCGCCCCAAAGAAATATTTTCCTCTGTTCAAGTAGTTTTTGTTCGATTACTTTTTGAATTGGGGCCGGCTTTTCATTTTTATTTTCCTCCGGGTCTGTTTCAGAAAAATAGGTTCTCATGGTTTTACTTTCAATAAATAACAGATAAAGATACACCAAAATAGAACGAGTAACAATCAGGTGAATTTATGGTTGCCGCCACAAATATCATTAATGCAGATTTTATTTATATTTATATCCAAGAAGCACAGAAAGGATGAGTATTGCCGAGTTTACTGACACTGGTCAGTTCGAGCACTTTTTCAATCAGTATTATGCAAGATTGGTATTGTTTGCCGCAAGGTTTACAGATGATACAGAAATTGCACGCGATATTGTTCAGGAAGTTTTTCTTAAGACATGGGAAAACCGTGAAAGTATTACCATAAACACTTCCCTCAAGTCCTATCTTTTTGTTGCGGTCAGAAACCGATGCGCGAATTATATAAAGCAAAAAACAATTTCCGATAAATTTATTTCAGAAACTGAAGCTGAACTTAAGCAGATGGAGGTCGATTATTACGGGTCTGCAGAATTGCAGAATTCAATTCTTTATGAACAGGATACAAGTGAAGCAATCAGGCAAACCATACGCGAACTTCCTGAAAAATGCAGGGAAATCTTTGAATTAAGCCGGTTTGACGGACTGAAAAGCAAAGAAATTGCAGGCAAACTGCAAATTTCGGTAAGGACTGTGGAAACTCAGATTTACAGGGCACTCAGGCAATTAAAAGAAAAATTATATAAGCGCTGAAAAATTTCTCCATGGACTTGTAAGTAGTAATGCAAGATAAATTGACCTAATATCAGACAAGCCATATGCCCGAAGAATTTCGAAAAATTGATCGTATCATTGTCAGATATCTTTTAAATGAAGCTGACACTGCAGAACAGAAATATCTGCTTGACTGGCTTAAAGAAGATATCGCAAACCAGCATCACTTCTTTGCTTTTAAGGATCTATGGGAAAAATCGAAAAAAAACCTTCCTGATATCGTTAAGACCGGTGATTCGTTGAAAGCCATTAAACAGCAATTAAACAAAGAAAAAAATAAGAAATCCGTCCCAGGCATACAGCCTTTAATTCTAAGATTATTGAAGTATGCTGCAGCCGTTGTTTTGTTATCCGTGCTTGGAATCGCTGCTTATATTCTTTCACATCGGTATTTTAAGACAGAAGCAACAGTTGAATACAATCAAATTGCAACTGAAAACGGTCAAAAGAAGGAAATCACACTACCTGATGGTACAAAAGTATGGCTGAACAGCGGCACTACCTTTAAATATGCCGATAATTATGGGAAAGTCAACCGTGAGGTATTCCTTATTGGGGAAGCCTTTTTTGATGTGACACGCGATGAATCTAAGACTTTTATAGTAAAAGCCGGTGAGCTTACGATAAAAGTCCTCGGAACAAGTTTTAATGTCAACTGCTATCCCGAAAATAAAGTAGTTGAAACAACTGTGATTTCAGGCATTGTTAGTATTGAAAATGATAATACAAATGAAGGAAGTGAAATTGTCATACTTAACAAGCTTGAAAAAGGCACTTACATGAAA
>DATAEX010000517.1:0-4780 GCA_036257765.1 Bacteroidales bacterium | reverse complement strand
GTCCCTCCTTAGCATTGACCATAGTTCTTGATCCGGATGACCTGATCTGCTACGGCGATAATTCCGGTGTAATCGATCTTACCGTTTCAGGGGGTACTCTTCCCTACTCTTTTGAATGGAGCAATGGCTATACAGGAGAAGATCTTGTTAATATACCGGCTGAAACCTATAGTGTAACTGTTACCGATGGAAACGGACGCGAAGTGCAGGATACTAAAATAGTCAATGAACCGGCAGCTATTGGTCTCATCATTGTTCCATTTGGCGAGATCCTATGCAATGGCGAACGTACCGTCAATGCCACGGCCAATGCCACCGGCGGAACACCACCGGGTTCCTATTCTTACCTGTGGGATGACCCGGGTAACCAGACTACACAAACCGCGTTTGATTTGGGAGCAGATACCTATCATTGTACAGTCACTGATTCGAACGGTTGTTCAAAATCAGCAGAAATCGTTATTCTGGAACCTGACCCTCTTTCTGTCAATGCAGTCTTAAATAATCCTTCCTGTCCCGGACTTGATGATGGCTCTATTATTCCCACACCAGGCGGAGGATCAGGTGCCGGGTACGAATATATCTGGTCAAATGGCGTTTATCAGCGTTTCAATACAGATATACCGGCCGGTACATACATCCTGACAATGAATGATGACAACAATTGTGTACTGATCGACACATTTAATGTCGAGGATCCGGATACAGTTGAAATCACATCATTGGTTACAACGGATGTTACCTGTCTTGGCAGAACTGACGGAACAATAACAATAACAGCTGAAGGAGGCACAGGTGTTTTCAATTACTCCACAAACGGAGGTTTAACTTTCGATAATTCGCCTGTAGCTTCCGATGTTGCAGCAGGTGAGTATGAAGTTATTGTCACTGATGAAAATGATTGTGCCTCTGAAACATATCCTGTAACTCTTTCAGTAGATGATACCGTTGCTATTGAGACATTAAATGCAATTAACCCGAATTGTCTGGGAGTTGACAATGGCACCCTGGAGATCACAGCATCCGGTGGAAGCGGAATTTACGAATATTGCGCAGATGGCGGCACAAACTTTGTTACAACTCCTGTTATCTCTTCGCTGTCGGCAGGTGAATACCAGGTTGTTGTCAGGGATGATAATGATTGTACTTCGGAAATCATGCCTGTATCACTCAGTTTTTCTGATACAGTAAGAATAATCGAAATTGAAAAATCCGATCTTTCATGTTCCGGACTTCCTGATGGTTCTATTACAATCACAGCCTCCGGAGGGTCGGGAAGTTACCAGTATTCGGAAAATGGTGGCGAAAGCTTCGGCTCTGAGGCCAATATCGGTTCTCTTGCAGAGGGTTCATATTCTGTAGTTGTAAAGGATGATAATGAATGTCTGTCGGAAGAGAACGAAATTACCCTCATAAGTACTGATGTATGCGGACTCATTATATACGACGGTTTCAGTCCAAACAACGATGGTAAAAATGAGGTGTGGAATATTGGCAATTACGGAAGTTTTCCGAATATCAAGGTGAAAATCTTTAATCTCTGGGGCAAACTGGTTTTCAGTTCAGATGGATATGATACTCCATGGGACGGTACTTTTAACGGAAAAGAATTACCATCAGGAACGTATTATTATGTAATCGATCCCGGAGACGGATCGGATGTAATCACCGGTGATGTAAGTATTGTTAAATAACCTTGTCATGAACCCTGATATGAAGACCATATTTAGAAACGGAATCAGATTGGCAGCAATATTGCTCTTGTTCATGGCAACTCCACAGGCTGAATCACTTTTTGCACAGCAAATACCAAACTTCAGCCTGTACAATATGAATCACTACCTTGTTAATCCTGCTGCAACAGGCATTACCGACCGCATTCCTGTATCACTATCCTACAGGAAAATATGGGCAGGAATGACTAATTCACCTTCGGTTCAATATCTGTCTTCCAATGGTCAGGTTGCTTCAAATATGGGTGTAGGTGCACGGATCTTTAATTTTCAGGCAGGCCCTTTGCGTAAAACCGGAATTGAAGGAACATACAGCTATCATCTTTCATTAGGTTCAGGAGACACCAAATTATCATTCGGCCTTTCCCTGTTGCTTTATCAGTTCAATCTAAGCAAATCGATTATGAGGGTGGAAGATATAACTGATGAAGTGTTTATGGGTGATGAACAGATGTTCGTTCCTGACGCCGGGATTGGTACTTACCTTTATGGTACAAACTATTATGTGGGTCTGGCAGTCCCGCAGCTCTTACAAAGAAACATCGATCTGAAAAATGATGTCATTCTGCAACAAAAACAGGTTCGGCACTACTATCTCCACGGAGGCTACGTTTTTGAAGCAGGAACAGATTTTAAAATTGAGCCTTCAGCCCTGATTAAGTTTATTGAAAGTGGGATTTTCCAGGCGGATATCAACACGCTGGTAACATATAAGGATATGGTCAATTTTGGTATTTCATACCGCACTGAGGAGGCGCTTTCATTTCAGGTGGGATACAAAAACCCCATTCTGTTTATAGGTTACGCGTATGACCTGATTCTTTCGGAAATGAGAAATACCTGGGGATCACACGAGATTTTGTTTACCTATTCGTTCGACAATTTCTTAATGAAATAATTATCACAAATCAAATCCTATATCCCTCCTGTAATATTTCTTTTCAAAATCAATTATGGAGGCATTATGGTAGCTTAAATTTAGAGCTTCCCTGATATTTTTTCCATAGGAAGTAACTGCTATTACCCTTCCGCCATTCGTTAATAATTTTCCATCTTTTAATTTCGTGCCTGCATTAAAAATAATGCTTCCGGAAGTTTTATCGATCCCGGTTATTTCTTTACCCTTTTCATAAGAATCGGGGTAACCGCCTGAAGCAAGCATAACAGTTGCAGCACAACGCCTGTCATATTCAACCTTTCTTGTTTCGAGTGTTCCTGTTGCAACACCTTCAAGCAGGTCAACAAGATCAGACGTGATCCGTGGAAGGACTACTTCGGATTCCGGGTCTCCTAACCTTGCATTATATTCAATCACATAGGGTTCACCCTGACAATTAATGAGGCCAAAAAAGATAAAACCTTTGTAGGTTATATCTTCTTTTTGAAGGCCTTTTATTGTGGGAATGATTATTCTGTCAGTTACCCTGAGCATGAATTCATCATCAGCAAAAGGTACCGGGGAAATAGCACCCATTCCTCCTGTATTTGGTCCGGTATCGGCTTCACCAACTCTTTTATAATCTTTGGCTGAAGGAAGTATTTTGAACGATTTCCCATCCGTGATAACGAAAACAGATAATTCAATACCCGACAGATATTGTTCAATAACAACAGTTTTGCCCGCTTCACCGAATTTACCCTGTAGCATTTTATGAAGCTCTTCACGGGCATCGTGAATGTTATCGATGATCAGCACGCCTTTGCCGGCCGCCAGACCGTCAGCTTTCAAGACATAAGGAGGTTTAAGCGTATCCATGAACCTGATTCCTTCTGTGACCTGCCTGAATGTTACTGATTTATGGCGGGCAGTTGGTATGTGATGCCTTGACATAAAGGCCTTTGCAAAATCCTTGCTTCCTTCAAGCATTGCTGCCCTTTTTGAGGGCCCTATTACAGGAATGCCCTTTAATCTTTCTTCTGATGAAAAGAAATCGGCAATGCCTTTTACAAGAGGATCTTCAGGACCCACCACAATCATATCAATGCGATTGTCCAAAGCAAAATCTCCGATTTGCTCAAAATCGTCAACAGCAATATTCACATTGGTTCCATGCAAAGATGTTCCCGCATTTCCCGGTGCAATATAAAGCCGGCTTAATCTGGGACTCTGGCTTATTTTCCACGCCAGGGCGTGTTCACGTCCTCCGGATCCGAGTAATAATATATTCATGCCATGAAGATTTTTCACAAACTTAATGAAAATAATTTCGTTTGGTTCGGCTATTAATCCTGCAAAGTGCCCGAATCGCGTCATTTAATTAATAGGTGTTTGCACGATTCAGGGATTAAAAATTTTCCTACATTTATACTGGATGAAAAGTGCTCTGTGAGAAAACTGCTCGACTTCTTAAGGCCACCTGCAGGATGGATAGTACCTGTTTCTATTGCGGTGAGCATTATTGCAGGCATCGCCGTTTATCTCTTTTACATATCAAGAGCGCAGTCGTATCTTTCAGACAAGCCGGAGACCTGCGTTAACTGTCATATTATGGCTCCCCAATATGCAACATGGAGCCATAGCTCACATCGTGAAGCGGCGCACTGCAATGATTGCCATGTTCCTCACAATAATCAGATCAACAAATTTTATTTCAAGGCTAAAGATGGCATGCGACACGCGACAATATTTACACTTCGTGCAGAACCTCAGGTTATTATGATACTTGAAGCAGGTCAACGGGTTGTTAAACAAAACTGTATCCGTTGTCATGAAAAAGTGCTCACTGATAACAGGGTGGCATCATTAAATCCCGGTTTTGACATGCTTCGCGAAGACAGGCCATGCTGGGAATGCCACCGTGAAGTGCCACATGGCAGGGTGAACAGCCTGAGCAGTGTACCCTATGCCCGGGTGCCTCTTTTAAAAAGTCCTGTACCGGAGTGGATGAAATAAGGAATACGAATAAGAAGAGGGAGCAGGAAGAAGGGAGCGTAGGGGCGCGCCCTTACGGCCGCCCTGAATATATGATACAATGATATACATAGGGACATCTCAAGGGATGTCCATTACGGTTTTGATAATTCATAATTTCTAATTATAAATGAAG
>DATAEX010000516.1:0-3413 GCA_036257765.1 Bacteroidales bacterium | reverse complement strand
TCATTATAATTCAGGCAACGGAAAAGTTTATTGTACAGGGAATGCAACAGGTGTGAATGGTATGAACCAGGAATATCACTTTAAAGTTTATCCCACAGTTGCCACTTCTCAACTGAATGTAAGTTTCGATCTTGAAATAACTCAGCCGGTAGAAATCAGCATTTATGATGTGGCAGGTAGAAAATTATCCGTTCTACTCAAAGAGAGGCTTAACAAAGGACCGCATAACCTGGTATTCAATACGGGTTCGCTTTATAAAAACTCTGTACTGCTGCTTCAGATGAAACTTAGCGATAAAGTGTTAACAGAAAAAATTGTTATTAGATAATAGTGTGTGAGGTTTCTTTATAATCTGCAGGAAAGTTAACAAAGAACAGTTCTTCCGTTGCACGGGTAATAGCTGTATATAACCAGCGGAGGTATTCCATGTCAATTTTCTCTTTATTTACAAAGCCCTGGTCGATAAATACAGTCTTCCACTGACCGCCTTGCGCTTTGTGACATGTAAGAGCATAGGCATATTTTACCTGGAGTGCATTAAAGAATGCATCTTCCCGCACGGCTTTGTATTGTTTTGCTTTTGAATCGAGATGACCATAATCTTCCAGAACACTATAGTATAATTTCCGGTTTTCTTCCTGCCCAAGTGAAGCGGTTTCTGCCATCAGTGTATCGAGTATGATCCAGGATTCGAATTCCACATCATAATCTATAAGGCTCATTTGTGCAAAAGCAAATCGGAAGCCATACCGTTCTGTATATTTTTTTATTTTCAGAATTTTCAAGATGTCACCATTTGCTATGAATTCGAGCTGAGGATGCTCCCTGAGCCAGTAATAGTTGTTTTTTACAACCATCAGCAGATCACCTGCAGTTATTTCTTCTTCTTTAAACAAAACCTGTTTTCTTACACCTGAATTATATTGATTGGCTTTCTTGTTTGACCGGCAAAGAACGATAACTTCATCAATCCCTTTTGTGTTGTACCTGTTTTCCATCAGATCGATCAGCTCATTGCCCGTTATGAATGAAACATCTGTGAAACGGGAAGCATTTAGAGAAGGCAATGAATAATCACCTTTGCCAATTTGATTTCTGATTTTTGTTGCATTATATAATATACCTGAATCAATGTTTTGCCTGACAATGTCTGTCAGCATAAACTCGCCTGCAACAGGCATATACATGGCAAGATCATTTCTGTCAAGTGCCGGACTCAGCACAATACCCACTGGAGGAAGCTGTGCAGTATCTCCTATCAAAATGAGCCTGCAATTTAGTCCGTCCTTTACAAAACTGATAAGATCAGCCAGCAATCTGCCCGATCCGAATACCGTTCCGTCAGACAACGAGTCGGATATCATTGAAGCTTCATCAACAATAATAACCAGATTGCCGGAAAGATTTCTGTTAATAACAAAATCACCAAAGCCGTTTTTTGCTGATTTCTGCCTGTAAATCTTTCTGTGTATGGTAAAAGCATTCTTACCTGCGTAAGAAGCCAGTACTTTTGCGGCCCGGCCGGTAGGAGCAAGTAAAAGTGTTTTGATCTTTACTTTATCGAGCGATTTTACCAGAGCGCTGATAAGCGTTGTCTTGCCTGTTCCGGCAAATCCCTTGACTATAAAAACCTGGTTTGATTGATTATCAAGTATAAAACCGGTGAGCTGTCCTATCAGTGTTTCCTGGCTTTTTGTCGGGTGATAACCCAGATTTTGCGTTACAAGATTACTTAAATATCCTGCAATCATTGGTGGAATTTATGTTCACAAAGTTATTCAATATAAAACTTCCTCTTGTCGTTATTTTACTAAATTCGCATTTGAACCTATCTGTAGGATGATATGTAGATTCAGTCATCCTGAGCGGAGTCGAAGGATGATATGTAGAATTTAATATTTGCCTTAATTCAATTTAATGCATGAGATTTATTATACCGACAGGTCATTTAACCTGGAACTTGCAGCGGAATATTCCCTGTCGGTTCAGGCAAATTTGAGTGGGTTTACTTATACTGTTTGCGATAATAATTCAAATCTGATTGTCCTTTTTAAAAGACATCGTTTTGACCAGGTGATTCTGCTTAGTGATCTTACAAAGAATATAAGTGAGATATTTGAAAAGGACAGCACCTTAGGTTTAAGTTACTCCAGGATCCGGTTTCTAGGTTATTCACGACAGACAACACTTATTCCCGAAGCCTATTTTGAAGAAGAGCAAAACAGAAAATATCTTGCATTCAATGATGCAGGCGAGCCGGGCGGCAGGGTTTTTAGTAACCTGATTTCACCTCCGGGTATTTACAATGTTTTTTCGTTACCGGATGAACTGGTTTCACAGATTACGTTGTTTTTTAAAAAAGTAGAGTTTCTGAGCCAGACAACTACATTTTTAAGGCATGTTACTAAGGATATGAAAACCTCTGTAAATTCATCCGTTTATGTGGGATTAAATCCTGAGTTTTTCGATATTGCCTGTACCGGACATGGAAAACTTTTGCTTTATAATACCTTTCAATACGCTAACGAAACTGATCTCCTGTATTTTATATTATTTGTCTATAAATGCATGCATTTTGAGCCTGAAAAGGTTCCGCTTGTTATTTCAGGAGAGCTTAGTTCAAAATTAAGTTATCTTGATATTCTCAGGCAATATTTTGCCCAAACAATATGTGATGATGAATCCGCAGCACCAATGCTTGCATCTGGACTTAAACAGCTCAACGTTTCAAGATTTCTGAATTTGTTAAATGTTAATATGTGCGAATCGTCGGTGGAAAATACAGAGGAAAAAAGATAACGGTCAGCAGTGCCTTTGATTCACGGCCAACCACAGATTTTGCACGTGAAGCATTGTTTAATATTCTTAATAATTATTTCGATTTTGAGAGGATAAAGATGCTGGACCTTTTTAGCGGCACCGGAAGCATTAGTCTGGAGATGGCCTCACGCGGATGCCACGAAATTGATCTGGTTGATATAAACAGTAAGGCAATACAATTCATTGGGAAATTAGCTGATGATATGTCAATTAGAGGCATACATGCTGTTAGAATGGATGTATTCAGATTTATACCTGTTTGCAGGAAGAAATATGATATCATTTTTGCGGATCCTCCTTACGATCACCCGAAACTACGTGAAATACCGGAATTAATCTTATCTCATCAATTACTGGTGGATGATGGTTGGTTTATTTTAGAGCATGGAAGGGAGCATTCATTCAGAGACCACCTGAAACTTTTTGATGAACGCAATTATGGCAGTGTACATTTCTCCTTTTTCAAACAATAAGGGTTGAAACAAATTTTAATTGCTACAGTAAAAAGAAAAAATTAATAGTTCAATATGGCAGAAATTATAATAGAACCAAAGGAAGCATTTCCATATCAGCCTCCCACAGAGGAAATGAAG
>DATAEX010000515.1:0-2346 GCA_036257765.1 Bacteroidales bacterium | reverse complement strand
CATTTGCTCAACCAGTGATTCAAATTCTTCAAACTTCAATGGCCTGTTGTCAATAGCCGAAGGCATCCGGAATCCGTATTCAACCAGTGTCTGCTTACGTGAATGATCACCTCCGTACATTGCCCTTATTTGCGGGATAGTGACATGACTTTCATCAATTATGGTCATGAAGTCATCGGGAAAATAATCCAGCAGGCAAAATGGCCGTTGACCCGGAGGCCTTCCGTCAAAATACCTCGAGTAATTTTCAATTCCGGGACAATAGCCCAATTCCTGCAGCATTTCGAGATCGTAAGTTACCCTGTCTTTCAGGCGTTTTGCCTCAAGATGCTTTCCTATTTCCTTGAAGTATTCTACCTGTTTTCCAAGGTCAATCTGAATCATGCTCAGGGCCTGCATCATTCGGCTTTTGGTTGTAATGAAAATATTTGCGGGATAAATACTGACCTGCTGATGCTCTTCAATTGTCCGGCCCGTTAGAGGATCAAATGATTTTAACTCTTCAATTTCGTCACCCCAGAAAACAATTCTGTATGCATAATCACTGTATGCCAGAAACACATCCACGGTATCACCTGTAACCCGGAAATTACTACGGTTAAACTCAATTTCGTTCCTTGAGTAAAGGCTGTCAACCAGTTTTCTGAGAAACGAGTTTCTTCCCACGGTTTCACCGCGACTGATCTGAATGGTATTACTATGGAAATCCTCGGGATTACCTATGCCATATAAGCATGAAACCGATGAAACCACGATAACGTCACGACGACCTGACAACAGCGAAGAAGTCGTGCTTAACCTGAGCTTTTCAAGTTCGTCATTAATGGACAGATCTTTTTCTATATAGGTATCGGTGATTGGCAGATAAGCTTCAGGCTGATAATAATCGTAATAAGAAACAAAATATTCGACAGCATTTTCAGGGAAGAATTGTTTGAATTCACCAAAAAGCTGAGCAGCAAGAGTCTTATTATGACTGAGAACAAGAGTCGGCTTTTTTACTTTAGCAACAACATTTGCCATGGTAAAAGTTTTCCCGGAACCGGTTACACCAAGCAGAGTCTGGAACTTTAATCCCCTTTTTACGCCGGCAACCAGTTGTTCAATCGCGCCAGGTTGATCTCCTGTAGGAGAATAAGCTGAATGAAGTCGGAAATCCATGTCAATTCGGTGCGGTCATCAAACTTTTATAACAAAATGTCAAAATTAATAAACCTTTTCCTGTATCGAATTCGTACAAGGATAGTAATTTGATTTTTATTCAATTGCCTTTCAAAAAATAGTTAATGCCAAAAAAGACAGGAATATTAAGGCATATTGCTGATATTATCTCTCAGAATAAATCTCTTATATCTGAAAACGAAAACTTGAATAAACAAAATGAACGACTGTTAAAGGAAATTGAAAAATTCAAGGATTTATTGGCAAGGTCTAAAAATGATTCACCGGTCAAGAGCCAGCCGGAAAAGAAAATGTCGGTAATGAGGTTCAGGACTGCAACAGTTCTTTATGCGGATGCACTGGGATTCGAACAGATCACCAATCAGACCGATGCTAAAATCATGGTTGATTCTCTCGATGAAATGTTTATCGGACTTCAGCATATTGTCGCAAAATTTCCGGTCAGAAATATCCGTACGATAGGAGATTCACTCATGTGTGTGGGAGGTATTCCCAAAAAGAATATAACTAATCCCATAGAGGTATTGCTTGCTGCCATTGAAATGCGGTACTATTTCAAGGATATGCAACGGACCAATTATATAGATAAAAACTGGCGATTGAGAATAGGCATTCATACGGGTACCGTTGTGGCTGATGTTAGCGGAAAGAAAAGGCCTCACTATGAGGTGAAGGGAGAAACAGTCAATATGGCTGCAAGAATCCGACTGTTTTGTGAGGATGGAAATATCCTTATCTCGGCAACCACTTATGAATTGGTAAAAGACCTGTTCAATTGCGAGTATTTTACCAGGATGCCTGTAAAATACCAGGGAGAAATTCCCCTGTACTCAGTCAGGAGTATTAAAGCTGATTATTCACTGCAAGGAAAAGGTATCATTCCGAACAAAAGATTCAGTATCCGATATAATCTTATTCAGTTCACAGACCTTCAGGAACATATTCTCGACAAGCTCGAAAAAGATCTGCCCAACAGCTTGTATTATCATAATATCAAACATACTGTTGATGTGGTAACACAGGTGGAACTGATCGGCCTGGGCGAAGGCGTTACGGATGAGGAAATGCTCCTTCTGAAAACCGCTGCATTATTTCATGATGCCGGCCATGCAGTATCTTATGATAATCATGAGTATTTCAGTTGTCTTATCGCAAGGGAAACGC
>DATAEX010000504.1:0-12782 GCA_036257765.1 Bacteroidales bacterium | reverse complement strand
ATATTCCAGGATTATGACAAGGGAGTGATCACAAGAGGTATTATAGAAAAGACAATTGATCTTGGCAATAAGCGAAAGATCCCGACTCTGATTGATCCGAAAAAACGGAATTTCTGCTACTACAAAAATGCTACACTTTTCAAACCCAATTATAAGGAGCTTATTGAAGGGATGAATCTTGATTTTGAAAAATCTGAATTCGATAAAGTTCATGAAGCTGCGGTGATTTTACAGGATAAATCGGGGTTTGACATTGTTCTTGTTACACTTTCCGAACATGGTATGCTCATAAGCAAGGATGGTGAATATCATGTTGTGCCAACGCATGCCAGGGAAATTGCTGATGTTTCAGGTGCCGGCGACACGGTAATTGCGATGGCAAGTCTTTGTCTTGCTGCAGGTGTTGAACCTTACAAAATGGCAAAATTGTCAAATCTCGCAGCAGGACTGGTCTGCGAAAGGGTAGGGGTTGTTCCTGTCGAAAAAGAGTGGCTTCTAAATGCCGATTTCGACTGGTAATGCTGTCAGATTTTAGCTATCTTTAATAAAAATCCTGCATCTATGAGAGAAACTCACGAAGGGAATATCCCTAACGGCCGTCGTGATTTTATGCGAAAGGCTGCACTTGGTGGAATTGGTATGGGAATGTTCATCCATTCTGATTACGCTGAAAATGAGATCGAATATGTCACCCAGAAAGTTTCAAGGTACTCTTCCCCAACCGACCTAAAAATAACCGACCTGCGGATTGCATGGTGGAAAAACACACCCATTATCAGGATCTCTACCAATCAGGACATTTATGGATTGGGAGAAGTACGCGATGCGGGCAGCCCGACTTATGCGCTTTTTTTAAAAAGCAGGCTGATTGGGAAGAATCCCTGCAATGTGGAAAGGATCTTTAAAAATATCAAACAGTTTGGGGGGCACGGACGCGAAGGGGGCGGGGTTTCGGGTGTTGAAATTGCCCTTTGGGATCTTGCGGGAAAAGCTTATGGTGTTCCTGTTTATCAGATGCTCGGAGGAAAATACCGTGATCAGATCCGAATATATGCCGATACACCTTCCTCTGATGATCCACAGGTAACAGCCGACCGAATAAAACTGAGGATGCAGAAAGGTTATACCATGGTGAAAATTGATTTTGGAATTGGCCTCATACGGAATATCCCGAATGCAATAGTGGGCAGGAATTTATGGGATCTGAACAAACAATGGACTGATGAGGAAATGAGCTATGGTCAAACCAAACATCCGTTTACATCAGTACAAATTACCGAAGAGGGAATGGATAAGCTCCTGGAATATATTGAACGGGTAAGGGCAATTACAGGATATGAAGTTCCTATTGCAGCTGATCATTTCGGGCATTTCGATCAGAATACAGCGATAAGATTGGGTAAGGCAGTCGATAAATACAGACTTTCGTGGCTTGAAGACCTGATCCCCTGGTTTTATACGGACCAGTGGAAAGAGATCTCTCATGCAATTGATACTCCGACTCTGACGGGAGAAGATATCTATCTTAAAGAGGAATTTATCAAATTATGCGATAATCATGCGGTTGACATGGTGCATCCCGACATGGTTTCTTCAGGAGGAATCCTTGAAACCAAGAAAATCGGAGACTATGCTGAAGAGAAAGGTGTTGCCATGGCATTACACTGGGCAGGGTCTCCGGTATCACTGATGGCTAATGTGCACTGTGCAGCTGCCACACAGAATTTTGTATCACTTGAACATCATCATGTGGATGTTCCCAATTTCGATGATCTGGCAATTGGAATTGACAAGCCAATAGTTAATAACGGTTTTATTAAGGTCCCTGAAAAACCGGGATTAGGGCTCGATTTAAATGAAGAGGCAATAAAAAGGGAATTAAAAGAGGGAGAGAAATATTTTGCTCCCACGCCTGAATGGGATCAGGAACGAAGCTGGGACCGTACCTGGAGTTAATCATTTTTTTCACATGAACCGGAAATTGTACTTTGTGCTGCTTGCCTTATCTATACTGGCATTTGCTTGTGGGGTTTTATTTTATTTTATTAAGATTCCTTTAGTTACAGGTCCACTGATGATTGCAGGCTTTGCCCTGCTTGCCATTTCTGTGAGAGGGTTTGAAAAAGCCAAAGGGATCTCCTACACACTGTGGATCTTTACTGCCGTAACGGCATCCCTGTTTTACCCCGCCACATTCTCTGAAATTGGCGGCTTTCAAATGAAAAAGCTTATCGTGCCATTGCTGCAGATCATTATGTTCGGTATGGGATCGCAAATGAGCTTTAACGATTTTGCAGGCATTATAAAAATGCCAAAAGGGGTTATAATCGGCGTTCTTTTGCAGTTCACCATCATGCCGCTGGTAGGCTTGACAATTGCCTCTGTCTTTCCTTTTCCTCCTGAAATTGCAGCAGGCATTATCCTTATTGGCTGTGTTCCGAGCGGACTGGCATCGAATGTCATGTCGTATCTGGCGAGGGCAAATCTTGCTCTTGCTATAACAATCAGTGCGGTGACGACTCTTTTGTCTCCGCTGATCACTCCCATGTTAATGAAGTGGTTAGGGGGACAATTCATTGAAGTGAATTTCTGGAGCATGATGCTCGATATTCTGAATATGATTATCCTGCCTATTGTTGCCGGTTTTATTTTTAACCTGTTTTTTAAAAACACTGAAAACACGAGCAATAAAATAGTTCAGCTTGCTGCCTATCTTATGATTTTGTTGGGCACAAGCCTGATATATATGAAAGTGAAGCAAACCGGTTTTACGGGTTTTTTGAAAGGCTTTCTCATTTCGGTGATCTGGTTTTATTTTCTGCCGTTGATTGCTGCACTGATCATCAGGCATGTGTCGGGTAGTGATAATAAGTGGATGGATAAAATACTCGCGTTTTTGTCCATGGCAGGTATTGCTCTTATTGTTGCGGTAATTACGGCGGCTGGCCGTAACAGCCTGCTTGAAGTTGGCGCACTTTTACTGTTGACAAGTCTTTTACATAACCTTTCAGGATACACATTGGGTTATAGCTTTGCCTGGATTTTCGGAATGCCCGAAAGAGACAGGCGAACAATTGCTTTTGAGGTGGGCATGCAGAATGGAGGCCTGGCTTCGGGTTTGGCTTTGCAAATGGGCAAAGTAGCAACCGTTGGCCTCGCTCCGGCTATATTCGGGCCGCTGATGAACATTACGGGCTCAGTTCTTGCCAATTGGTGGAGAGGAAGGAGTAAAGAATAGGAATTTTGGCTGGAGCGTATAGGGGCGTGCCCTCGTGTCCGCCCGAAGTATGGAGTAAGTAATAAATGAATTCAAAACCATACAGCAATGAAAAAATTACTGTTTTTATTAATGGCTTTTATTTATGTAAATGCCTGGGCTCAGATTCTTCCCAAGATGGATATGATGATGTTTTACACCGAATCTTGGACAGGGGAGCGATATTCCGATGGAAGACCCAGGGTATCCGATGACCTGCTGAATCGGGTGATAAACCTTTCTCTTGAAGAGATATGGCAAACCCTGAGAAATGAAGGATATAATAATCAATATGCTGACGGATGGAAGATGATCCATCCCGACAAACCCTTTGTCGGAAGGGCGGTCACGGCTGTTTACATGCCCAAAAGGCCGGATGTGGAAAAGAAAATACTCGACAAAGGTCATAATGAAGGTCAAAAAGGTGCATCTAATTCATGGCCAATCGATCAGCTTAAGGAAGGGGATGTTTATGTTGCCGATTGTTTCGGTAAAATTGTGGATGGGACTCTTATCGGAGATAATCTTGGTAATTCAATTTATTCGAAATCCAAAACGGGAGTAGTATTTGACGCTGGAGCCCGCGATCTGGAAGGATTGCAGGAAATAGAAGGATTCAATGCCTGTGTCCGTGATTTTCATCCGAGTTACCTCATGGAAACCATGCTAATGGGCATTAATGTTCCTATTACGATTGGCAGCGCAGTTGTATTGCCCGGAGATGTGGTTGTTGCTAAAAAGGAAGGAGTGATTTTCATACCTCCTCATTTACTACAGAAAGTGGTAATTAACGGTGAATTCACAGCTCTTCGCGATGAGTTCGGGCATGCTATGCTGCGCCAGGGTGTATATACACCCGGTCAGATTGATGCTGCCTGGACCGATGAGATTAAAAATGCTTTTATAAAATGGCTTGATAATAATGCTGATAGATTGCCGATGACCAGACAGGAATTGGATAATTATATGAAAGAAAGAAACTGGTAGTCAAGGGGAATTGTGCGCAGAAATAACATTCAAATTATAGAATACTCCAAACTTTTATAATTTACAACTGTTAAACGCTGAATTGAACTCTGTTAAACGCTTGGGTTTTTATAGAATTCATAATTCAGCCTATGGATACGAAAGCTGTCAACCTTGAAATTGCCTGGCCGGAAAGTAGTGAATCCTTGCTTAAGCAATATAGCGGTCGAAAACACCCGCTGGATTATAAAAACCGTTATCAGTTGATGGTAATGGTTATCCTTGCAGCCCAGGATTCCGATAAGCGCATTAATAAGATAACCGCGGATTTTTTCAAAGCTTATCCCTCTATGAAAGAATTGGCAGATGCAGATATTGAAGATATCAGGCATCTCATAACCTCTGTCAGGAGTTTCAGAAAAAAGTCCAGCTGGCTGTCACAGATAGCAAAAGTTCTGGGAGATGATGCTAATATACCGGTAACTTTGGCCGAATTGACAAAACTTCCCGGAATCGGAAGAAAATCTGCGAATGTTATAATCCGCGAATCAGGAATTGAGGCCGAAGGTATTATTGTTGATCTGCATGTGGTTAGAGTGGCTCTGCGTTTGGGTGTTACAGAGAGCAGCAACCCTGACAAGATTGAAAAACAACTTATGAATGTCTATCCAAAATCAGATTGGAACGAAATAGGAATGTCAATGTCTTTTCTTGGCCGGGAAATTTGCAGACCAACGAATCCTCAATGCCCTGTGTGTGTTATGAATACAGTATGCCTGTATTATAATTCACGTAAAGATAGTGTAACACGCCTGGATGAGGAAAACAAAAAAAATCTGATGTTTGAGGAAAAAACTCCAAATACATGAAAAAATCGAAACATTTATAATTCTGAAATGTTTGTAGCCTTAATTGAACTCTGTTTAACCCTTACTATAATTGCTCTATTTGGATAAGGCGGAGAAAAGGGACTCCGCCTTATTTTTTACTTTTTTTGCTGTCAAAAAGCGATTCTGCCTTTTTCAATACGACTTCCATGTCAATTCCCTTGTCCAGTACTCCTTTAAAAACATCACCCTCTGTTTTCAGCCGGTCAGGAACATTTTTAATAGTAAAATTTTGCATTTTCAATCCCTTCTTAACTTCTTCCCAATAAAGAGGCGTTGAAACTGTAGCACCGGGTTTAGGCCTTAGCGAATAGGGACTTGCAATGGTCGCTCCTGGCCGGTTCTGAAGAAAATCGAGATACATTTTCCCTTCCCGGTTGGATATCATCCTTTCTATCGTTGTATATTCAGGTAATTGCTGATGTACCAGGGTCGCAATAAGTCGCGCAAATATCTGCGATTGGTCATATGTATATTTGGCGCCCAGGGGGATATAAATATGAATTCCGGTCGATCCGGATGTTTTAGGAAAGGAAGGTACGCCGATTGTATCGAGCACCTTCTTTACCATGAGAGCGGCTTCTATCACCTGATCGAAAGTATTTTTGTCAGGATCGAGATCGATTATGCAAAAATCCGGATAATCCTCTGACCGTACCCTGCTGAACCATGGATTCATTTCAATGCAACCAAGAGAAGCCATCCACAATAAAGTGGCATCGTCCGACCCTACAAGAAATTCCTTCTGTTCACCATCGCTCGTTGTATAGGGGAAAGTCCTGACCCAATCGGGAGATTTACCTTTCACATTTTTCTGATAAAAGCTTTGTCCGTGGATACCATTGGGGAACCGGTTCAGTGATTGCGGCCGGTCTTTCAGATAAGGGATTATATATTCCGCAATGCGGTAATAATAGTTAAACATATCACGCTTAGTATAGCCTTCTTCAGGCCAGTAAACTTTGCTTAAATTCGTAAATTTGAGTTCATGACCGTTGATGACCTTAACCTGAGTCTCCTCATTGGGATTGAGCAGACTTTTCCTATCTCCTGAAACAGGAGCTTTTACCATTTTTTTGCTTTTTGCGGCTTTTTCGCTGGATGCGATTTCAACAACTGCCCGGGTATCGGATTCTTTCTCCGTTATAACTTCTGTGGCCTTTTTATCGGTTCTCATTCCTTTAAATGACGGATGTCTGAAAACACCATCACTGGTCATTTCAGAATAGACGATCTCACATACTAGTTCAGGTTGTAACCAGACCGCTTTAGCATGAGGTGGGTTGGGTCTGAATCGTGACGGCGAATTGACGTCGGGCTCAGTGCTAAAAGGGCTGGATTTAGTTACCAGAGGTCTGAACAATTCCATCATCTCTTTTTGAAGCTTATCGGTAAATCCGGTACCAACTTTGCCAACAAACCTGAGTTTACCGTTATCATTAACTCCAAGAAGCAAAGCGCTGAAAAGTTTGCCGGTTCCTTCATTGATAGTATATCCTCCTATGACCACTTCCTGTCGTTTATGCACTTTTATCTTGAGCCAGTTCTTAGATCTGAAATCTGGTGTATAAATACTGTCAGCTTTCTTCGCAATAATTCCTTCGAGGCCAAGTTCCCGGGCTGCTTCGAAAAACTCCAGACCTTTTTCGGGAAATGCTTCGCTCAACCGTATTATATCATTATCTGTCGGGAAAACCGAATTTAGAACTGCAAGCCTGTCGGTCAATGGCAGGCCCATAAGATTTTTACCTTCATACCACAGGATATCGAAAACATACATCACAAGCTGTCCATCGGCTTCGCTTCGCCAGTTTTGCAAGGCGCTGAAATTAGAAACACCTTTTTCGTTTAACACCATTATTTCACCGTCGATCACCGCGTCGAATTTCCAATACTTCAGGGCATCAGTTATGGGATAATACTTTTCGGTAAACGATTTGTTGTTTCTTGACGACATCTGAACATCGCCTTCCTCAATGAAAGCAATGATGCGGTATCCGTCCCATTTCACTTCGAATATCCATCCGGGATCATCGAAAGGATCGTCGACAAGGGTAGCCAGCATGGGTTTCACTGAAGCAGGCATTTTGGATTTAATTGCCTTTTTGAGAATAGCATTAATGCTTACAGGTTGTGCTTTGCTAATAGGTTCGGACTTGACCTTTTTATCCATTTCAACCGCAGGATCTTTGGTCTTACCGTAAATATTGGTGCTTGTTTTTTTTACATCGTCGATAGTTTTACCCGATTGCACCGATTTATCCTGAAGTGTAATGTCCTCAGTTGTGGCGAATTCATCACGGTGTTTAATCATGAGCCACGAGTTTTCTCCCTGTCTTGAAGTCCTGACAAAGGCGAACTCACCTTTCAGTTTGTGGCCGTACAGAGTTATTTTTAACTGGCCGCTTTCAAGGCTCTGAAGCAGGTGCCTTTCCTTGTCTTTCTTGGTTTTTCCTTTAAAATTCGATGGTTCATAGGTGCCTTCGTCCCATACAATAACAGTTCCGGCACCATATTCTCCTTTAGGAATGATTCCCTCGAAATCACGGTAATCAAAGGGATGATCTTCAACCATCATAGCCAGACGTTTAATTGAAGGATCCATGGCAGGGCCTTTTGGCACAGCCCAGCTTTTAAGTACGCCGTCCATTTCGAGCCTGAAGTCATAATGCAGTCGTGTTGCCGCATGCTTTTGAACGGTAAATATCAAACCTTTCTTATCCCTGCTTTTCCCGCCGAACGGTTCGGAGGTTACTGAAGGATTTCTTTTCTCTTTATATTTTTCAAGTGCCATGATGCTGTTCTTATGTGGGAATAAGTTAACAGATGAAGCAATCAGATTGTTGATTCCTTCCTCACATCTCAAGTTTTTTCATCCCCTCTCCAGTTTTTCATCTCTTTGTCAACACAGGCGTAGCGTCCAACCGATTTATCAAACCCAATTCGCCAAAAGCAGCGTCACTTAAGGCCTTCAGACACCCCCGACGGGGTGTCTGAAGGCCGCAAATGATAGGGCTTTCAGCACTTTGAATTTGGCTATATCGTCATATATATGTCTTTTGCTTGTCAGCAGAGGGGAAGAAGCACTTTGCAAAGTTAAGCTGGGGAAATGAAGACTGTCAAATGCCAAACGTTTAAAAAATGTCGCGATTAAATTTTGAATAGCCTCTATATTTGTTAAACTATAAATTTTCCTGTCATGCAAAAAAAATTCGAATTTGATGCCTTTATAAAAAAGCATGAAACGCTTAATTCAGGTTTCATAGAATTTCCTTATGACGTAAAAAAGGAATTCGGCAAGGGACGTGCTAAGGTAAAAGCTTTAATAGATGGATTCGAATACCATGGATCACTTGTAAAAATGGGCGGCGACTGCCACTGGATCGGAATAAACCAGGAAGTCCGGAAGGCAATCGGTAAAAATCCCGGCGACAAAGTTCATGTAATAATTGAAGAAGAAACCGAAGAACGTACAGTTGAAGTCCCGGATGATCTCCTTCAATTAATGCGAAAAGAACCGGAGGTGCTGGCTTTCTTTAATAAGCTTTCCTTTACCCATAAAAAGGAATATGTGAGGTGGATTACGGAAGCCAAACGTGAAGAAACCCGCAAAACCAGGCTGGTAAAGGCTATTGAAATGATGAAGAGGAATATAAAAACTCCGGATTGAGAATTTATTCCGCTGAGCGAATCCTCCAGATCGTGTTTGAAATATCATCTGCCACTAAAAGTGAACCATCAGCCATTACAATTATTCCGACTGGTCTGCCATGCACTTTGTTTTTCTCAAGGTCAGCAATAAACCCTGTTAAGAAATCCTCAGGTTTACCAGATGGTTTACCATTGGAGAATGGAACGAATACTACTTTATATCCGGCTAACACTGAGCGATTCCATGATCCATGCTGAGTGATAAATACGCCTCCCTTATATTTTTCGGGAAAAGATTCTGAGGCATAAAATGCCATACCAAGAGACGCAGTGTGTGAACCCAGTTCAACATCGGGTACAATGGTTTTGTTTACAAGCACCGGATGTAATTCTTTTACTCGAGGATCGATATGCTGTCCAAAATAAGCATATGGCCATCCATAAAATCCTCCTTGCCTGACACTGGTTAAATAATCAGGAACAAGGTCATCGCCCAACTCATCACGTTCATTCACAACTGTCCATAGAGTTTTGGTTCCCGGCGCCCAGCCCATACCTACCGGATTTCTTAATCCTGAAGCATATATTTTTAAATCTGATCCGTCGGGATTTGTCTCCAGAATCGCAGCACGCAATAATTCATTTTCAATTCCTTTTTCAGCTACATTACTGCCCGAACCAACCGAGATATAAATTTTCGAACTATCCGTATTGATGATAATGTTTCGGGTCCAATGCCGGTTATATTTACCTGCCGGAAGGTCGACAATTTTTTCAGGTTGACCCGTAATCTGCGTTTCACCTGAACTATATGGATACCTGACCAGGGCATTTGTATTGGCTATATATAACCACTTGTCCAGCACCAGCATTCCAAAAGGTTGTTTTAAACCGGAAAGCAAAGTTACTTTTATCTCAGGTCTGCCATCCTTATTTGTATCGCGCAGCAAGGTAATCCGATCGGCACTGTGGTGTAAATTGTTTGACCGGGATGCACCTACTATGGCGGCCCCTATTTTTTTCAAAAGTTTGTGGTTAGAATTGCTTTCAGCTACCAGAATATCCCCGTTACGGGTTATATACAACCAACGTGGATTTTCAAATCCATCGGCGTATTTTTCTACAATAAATCCCTGGGGTGCTTTCGGTGTCTCACCGTTCCAACCGATTACATGACTAAAATTCATTTTCGATTTTGTGGAATAAGGCGGAGGCAGGCTGTCCTTGCTTTGTGCTTGGGGATATCCGGGTATGGATATCAGAAGAAAAAGCAAAAAGAATATTATTTTTTTCATTATAAGAATATATCACCATTTATTATGCAGAAAACAAAGAAGTTGCATTATAGTTTTAATGGTGAGATAATTGGAGAATTGCTGGAGTATGAGTCGGGCTTTGCCCGCGTAGCCCGCCATAAATCAACTCTTAGTGAGTGAAGCCCGCCTACGCTGAAGCTTCGGCGGGCGAAGTCGGGGTGAGAAGACTCGAACTTCCGACCCCTACGTCCCGAACGTAGTGCCCCGCCGATGGCGGGGCTACCCCTCTAAAAGCTTCTTGAAAGCTGCACCGCCTTTAAACGATTTTATTTGTCTTTCCCTGGCTTCAGCTAATGCCTTAGTAGGGAAATCCTCTTGATGAATCAAAATGAAAGGAATACGCCTTTTGGTGGATCTTTGTTTACCGGAATTGTGATAATTTAATCTGGCGGAAACATCGGATGATGAACCAATATAGTATTTCTGATCCTTGAGACTTTTCAGGATATATACGAAATACATTTAACGACAAAACTTTAAAGTTTGTCGGGGTGAGAAGACTCGAACTTCCGACCCCTACGTCCCGAACGTAGTGCGCTAGCCAACTGCGCTACACCCCGATTACTAGATTCTTGGGCTGCAAAAATAATAAAAGATTTACATCTTTTGGTATTCATCTAATAAATCCATGCTGAAACTGCCGACCCTATCTATTGTGGCAGGATACTGCTGCTTTGAAGTTTTTACATCACGGATATCCAGTTTCAGAAAATCTTCAAATGTTGTCACGCTTTAATTAATTTTATCCTAATTTACTATCTGAAATAATACTGTTTTGTCCCTCCATCAAATAAACCATATAATTAAAAAGATTATGAAAACCTTACTGCTATTGCTGTTATTAACATTAATTGCATCATGCCAGACAAAAAAGGAAACTCAGCCAACAGGTACAAAAAAGCTGGTCTGGTCAGAAGAATTTGATTATACCGGTCTGCCTGATTCCACAAAATGGCAATATGAAGAGGGGTTGGTGCGAAATAATGAAGCGCAGTTCTATACCCGTGCCAGATTAAAAAACACACACGTAGAGAACGGAATCCTGACCATTACCGCACATAAGGAGGATTTTGAAGGTTCATCTTACACTTCTGCCAGCATCAATACCAAAGGTTTATATGAATTTACCTATGGTCGGATCGAAGTAAGGGCAAAATTACCTGAAGGCAGGGGCACCTGGCCGGCTATATGGACGCTCGGAACAAATATTGACAGTGTGGATTGGCCACAATGCGGAGAAATAGATATCATGGAATTTGTAGGTTATGATTCCAATAAAGTATATGCAAACGTACATACCGGCGATTACAATCATGCAAAAGGAACGGGCCGTGGAGGAAGCATTACTGTGGAAAAGCCGTTTGCCGATTTTCATATTTATGCCGTGGAGTGGTATGCCGACAGTCTGAACTTTTATTTTGATGATAAAAGGTATTTCACCTGTGTAAGTAAAAAGGAGGGAGTGGGTGAATGGCCTTTTTTTGAACCCCAGTATTTGCTCATCAATCTGGCTATAGGTGGTGCATGGGGTGGTGTTAAAGGCATTGATGACTCTATTTTTCCTGTTAATTATCAAATTGACTACGTCAGGATATATTCTTTCGATTGATCCATGGAAGTCTGCCATTTCAGCGAGCCTGCGGGTTGAAATGGCAAACTTCTAACTCAATTATAATTTTTAACCATTCAGGGACTGGAGACTTTAAAATAAGATAGGAAAATGGATACTTGACTTTCAGAAAAATCTATCTTAATTTAGATTTAGAAACATCCCAATGAATTACCTTATTATTGCTCTTCTTTGGATTGCATACTGCTTCATACACAGCTATATGATCAGTATTCGTTTTACTGTGTGGTTAAAACAGATACTTAAAGATTACTACGCCTTTTACCGCTTCTTTTATGTAATTGTATCAGTGGTGCTTTTGGTGCCTGTGCTTTATTATTCATCAAAACTTGCTTCAGGTATTATTATGACATGGAATCCTCCATGGTCCTACATCCGCTACGCCCTCATGATCCTAGCTATAATTGTATTTTTGAAGGCATTTTTCCTAGATTACGACTCATTATCGTTCCTCGGAATTCGTCAGATGATGACTTTCAGAACCAACCCGGTTTCGCAGTCGCAGACAATCACGAGGAACGGGCTGCTTGGAATTGTACGCCATCCCATGTACGTGGCTGCAATTGTTTTCCTATGGTGCCAGACATTCAGGTTGACGGATGTTGTAATTAATGTTGTTCTTACCACTTATTTTGTAATAGGAACTATTCTTGAAGAAAGAAAGCTGGTACTTGAATTTGGCGAGACTTACCGGCAATATCAGAAAGAAGTGCCTATGCTTATACCTTTTTGGAAGTAAAACATTCCTTAAAAGTTAATGATCAAAACTCCAATTCTAATAACCATGAAGGACCAGCAACTTTTCGTTATCCTTGTGATTATATGCATACTCACCCATATCATCCGCAGCATTTATGAGATACTGAAGCATCGCAAAATCATTACTCCTAATAGAGTTTCTTTTGTCCTCATGTTTACCAATATGTTACTGTTATGGACTTCATGGTTCGGATTATGCAGATTTGATCCTCAAGCGCTGGAAATGCCTGTTATTTTCCGTTATTCGGGAATTGCTCTGGTTGCTCTTGGAATAGTTGCCTTTTTAATTGCTCTTTTTACTATAAAATCATTGGAAA
>DATAEX010000486.1:0-5072 GCA_036257765.1 Bacteroidales bacterium | reverse complement strand
GTATGACCATTTCAGCACGTCATCCCAATCGCCGAATTCAAGCTTTTTCATAGCAAGAAATGGTTCGATCAAACAAAATTTTTTTGAGTTAAATGCCTAAACCTTTTGAAGTTCATCATTCAGAATAAGAAACACTTATTCCTCAATCAAGTTCATCATTTAGGAAAGAAACTTTTACTATAACAGGTTTTGCTGCAGCATCTCCGTGATCGGCGCTGTTTTTATGGTCTTTGAAGACGATTTCCCATAATTTTATATCAGGATATCTTACCGATAAAAGCATTGACATAATTGAAAACGTTTTCGGTCCCTGGGGTACAATTACCACTTCGGAATTTATACGTTCATCGAGGCATCGGGAGGTCAGAAGGGAGTTTATTTCCTCGGGCCGGTCACATTCGTAATTGATGACATTTTTTACATCAAGACGTCCGAGAAGATTGCTGTTATGTTCACGTACAATTCTTGAATACTCCGGATCGTGAGAACAATTGGGGACAAAGGCAAGCAGTTTTTGAGGTTTAACCTTGTTTATTGCTTCATTTAATGAAACACCGTTATGATCAAGGGAAACGATCATTGATATAGGTTTCCTGTCTTTAAGATTATCCCTGTTAAAAATGATCGGTCCGAAGTAATCAATTGCACGCTTTCCCGGATTATGTTCGAATATTTTTGGAGTGTATGAAAGATAAAGATTTATATGCTCGGCGTGGTAAGCGTTACGAGTAATGCAATCTATAAACATGGCATACCATTTTTTTGGCATGCATGAATAATCCACCGCAATGTTTATCTGACGGGTTTTTATATTGCATATTTCCCCAAGTAACCGGTCAATACTATCCTTATTGTTATCAATGGTTTTGTGCTGACTGAAGTTAAGATCATTAAAGCGCTGAATATAAATATTGGCTTTCTTTTGTTCTTCATTCCCCGGTATGAGCAGAATTTTTTTTGGTACCCGATCTGCCATTGACTCTGCCAGTAAAAGGCATCGGTTTTGAGTGCCGGCTGTTGAAAATAAGCAATCAATTTTCTCCAGACGCAGTTCTTCAAAATCAATCTGATTTAGATGGGTTAGTTCCATTATCGGGTGCCAGGCTCAAATATGATTTTTGTCAGGTTTATTACGGGTTTCAAAAAATGGGGTTGGATTTTTTTTACGAACTTAAAGAAATGTTATACGAAGGGCAGGATTTCAATTACTAAAATTTTAAAGTTTATTTACCAGGTTCATCATAACATCATTGGGGAGTATTCCGAGATGGTCCTGCGAGAATTCAGGCTTTATCCGGTTGACGAAATACATATCAATTTTTCCGAGATTCTTGGTCTCAATTTTTCCCCTGTAATCACAATCAAAAAAGTCTTTTATGTAATCATATGTAATTCCGGATATATTAACCATACCTACATGCCCGCTTTGCTCCATGCGGCTGGCAATATTTACCGTATCTCCCCAGATATCATAAGCAAATCTTTTTTTACCCACCACACCGGCAACAACCTGGCCTGTATGGACACCAATCCGAAGTTCCCAAACCTGCAGATTATTAATGACCTTCGTATCGTTCAGGGCATTCAGGTAATTCTGAATTTCCAGTCCTGCCAAAACGGCGTCGATAGGGTTACTTTTATTACTGAGAGGAAGACCGCCCGCACACATATAGGCATCTCCTATAGTTTTAATTTTTTCAATATAATGACGTCCGGTAATCTCATCAAAAGTTGCAAAATATGAATCCAGAATATTGACAAGGTCTTTTGGATCGAGGGTCTTACTTATTTTTGAAAATCCCTTAAAATCAGCAAATAATACACTGACCAGTTTATAGGAACGGGTACCTGCCCGTCCCTTGGTTTTGAGCTGTCGGGCGACCTCAAATGGAAGAATATTGAGGAGCAGCTTTTCCGATTTTTCCTGCTCCAGTTCTATGGTTTGTTTTTGTACGTGGATCTCCTGCTTTTGTTCTTCGAGCAAAACATTTGTTTTTTCCAGTTCTCTGGCTATTTCCTTGATTTTGACGTTTTGCGCATGCAATTCATCTTCTTTATTCTTAAAGACAGTGATATCTATCTCCACAGCAATAAGCTCTTCAATCTTGCCTTCGAGATTAAGTTGAGGGGTTATATACACCTGAATCCAGTGAGCTCCTCCCTTTCGTGATTTTAATTTCACTATGCTGTCGACCGATTTTCTTTCTTTAAGACATTTATTAAAAAGATTTCCTATTTCCGACGATGGATCGAGGGAGAAAATCGTATTGCCGTGCGATTCGAGATATTCGGATAGTTTATGCCCGTGGATTTTTTCAAAACCGTCGTTTACCCATTCAATCTGTCCTGAAGGTTTAAGCAGCATGAACGAAAACGGAGCATGAATTGAAGTGGATAAATATTTTATGATGATTTCGCGTTCCTCTTTGATCTTTTTTATTTTCTGTTCAAGATCTTCATCAGCGGCAATAAAATCATAGGCCTTTTTAAGTCGTTTTGATATTTCACTTACAGGTAGTGTTTTTGAAATTCCATCGAAAACGCCTCCTACTTCATTCATAGATTCGATAGTATTCAGCAATTCTTTTCCTGCTTTCTTGTCATCTACAATAACGACCTTAAAACCCATAATTTCAATTTCGAAAAATTTAAAGGAGCCAACCGGTATTAATGATATTAACACTTTAACGATTATTTTCCATGAAGGTTATAAAAAAACCCCGCTGTGTTTGCGGGGTTTTGAAAGTTCCTTTCAGTTAAACTCGTTAAGTGTATCTTTGATTATCTCTATTGCCTCCATTATCTGATCTTCGGTGATCACCAACGGAGGGGCAAAGCGAATTATATGATCGTGTGTTGGTTTAGCCAGAAGACCGTTGTTTTTAAGCGCAACGCAAACATCCCAGGCCGTTTTTCCATTTTTGGGCTTAATTACTATAGCGTTTAACAAACCTTTTCCCCTCACCAGATCAACCATTTCATGATCGCGTTCAAAAGTTTTCAGTTCTTCGCGAAAAATTGCACCAAGCTTTTCAGCATTTTCAGCCAGTTTTTCTTCTATTAAAACCTTTAAAGAAGCTATACCCACTTTACAGGCAAGCGGATTCCCTCCAAAAGTTGATCCGTGTTCACCTGGTTTGATGCAAAGCATGATTTCATTATCTGCAAGGACGGCTGAGACCGGCATAACTCCTCCTGATAAGGCTTTTCCGAGTATCAGAATATCAGGACGAACATTTTCATGGTTGCATGCAAGCATCTTACCGGTACGAGCAAGACCGGTCTGCACTTCATCCGCTATGAACAGTATCTTTTTCTTGTGACACAAGTCATATGCACCTTTAAGATAACCTGTATCGGGGACAAAAACGCCTGCTTCTCCCTGAATTGGCTCAACCAGAAATCCGGCTACATTGGGTTCCTCGAGGGCTTTTTTAAGCGCATCCAGGTCATTATAAGGTATAACTATGAACCCTGGTGTAAACGGCCCAAAGCCTTTATATGAAGATGGATCGGTTGACATAGATACGATTGTGATCGTTCGGCCGTGAAAATTGCCGTCACAAACAATTATTTTGGCTTCGTTTTCGGGAATTCCCTTTTTTTCGTAGGCCCATCTTCTGCAAAGCTTCAATGCACTTTCAACACCTTCGGCACCCGAATTCATTGGCAACAACTTGTCATATCCCAGTAAGCCGGTGGCATATTTTTCGAATTTGCCAAGGCAATCATTATAAAATGCCCTTGATGTCAATGTCAGTTTTTGTGCTTGTTTTCGTAATGCCTTGATGATCTTGGGATGGCAATGGCCCTGATTAACGGCCGAGTAAGCCGACAAAAAATCGTAATATTTCTTGCCTTCCACATCCCACACAAATACACCTTTACCTTTTTTAAGCACTACGGGCAACGGATGATAGTTATGTGCCCCAAATTCGTGTTCCAGGTCAATGTACTCCTGGCTCGTAAGTGTTGTCATGTATTCAATGAATTAATAAAATTGTATAATGAATTTATTTACGCAAGTTTTGAATTAATATTCAAAAATAAAATGATAATTCGCATGAATTTAGGGTCGTAAAATTAGAATAAC
Source organism: Bacteroidales bacterium (assembly GCA_036257765.1). Classification (GTDB taxonomy): domain Bacteria; phylum Bacteroidota; class Bacteroidia; order Bacteroidales; family UBA10428; genus UBA5072. Next base: position 979 of record DATAEX010000486.1, on the reverse strand, counting down.
TGTTTTGAAGTTCTTAAAAAATATTCAAACAAATTTTAGAGGATAGTTGGATATATGATTCATCCGATTATTTTTGAAAAATTTTAAAAACCTAATCTTTACGTAAATGGAACAAAACGGAATGCCGGTAATAAAATTTTTCAATGGGAAGAAGATTCCCGTTGAATTGCACAAAGTCAGAATTGTACAAAAACTGCATTTAAACAAAATAGATGATCGATACAGGGCAATTAATGAGGCTGGATACAATACATTCCTTCTGAATACCCGTGATGTCTTTCTCGACATGTTAACAGATTCCGGAACAAATGCAATGAGTGATAACCAGCAGGCATCGATGATGCAGGCTGACGATGCCTATGCAGGTTCTCAGAGTTTTTACAGGATGGAAGCGGCCTTACGGGAGGTGTTCGGAAAACAGTACGTTTTACCGGTACATCAGGGAAGAGCAGCTGAAAACATCATTTCAAAGGCTTTTATAAAGCAGGGTGACGTGATACCTATGAATTATCACTTTACTACCACTAAAGCACATATGGAAATGAACGGTGGTACCATATTTGAAATTTATACAGATGAGGCTCTGAAAATCAAAAGTAAAAATCCGTTCAAAGGAAATATAGATATAATCAAGCTTAAGAAACTTATAAACGAATATGGAGCAGATCATGTCCCTTTTATTCGTATGGAAGCGTCAACCAACCTCATCGGGGGACAACCTTTCTCTATTCATAATATGCGTGAAGTCAGGGCTATTGCTGATGAGCATAATATTGTGATAGTCCTCGATGCCAGTCTGATCGGGGAGAACGCCTACTTTGTAAAGATGCGGGAGCCCGGTTTCAGCAATACTCCTGTAAAGGATATCCTTCGTGAAATGTGCGGCCTGGCTGACATAGTCTATTTTTCCAGCAGGAAAGTAAGTTCTACACGTGGCGGTGGCATTTGTACGAGTAATAAGGATCTGTATATGAAAATG
>DATAEX010000475.1:0-5137 GCA_036257765.1 Bacteroidales bacterium | reverse complement strand
CCTCTATCAGGAAGTTCTTAATGATCCCTGTTATGTCTTCTTTTGTCATATTCTTCGATAAAACAATTATTTAAATTTCTTAATTATGAGTGATGAATTTGTACCACCAAAACCAAAGGAATTTGAAAGAAATGTGTTGATTTCATGCTCTGTGGTCCTTGATGCTATATTTAGCCTGCCGGTAAACTCATCGGGTTCTTCAAAATTGATATTGGGCGCAACAAAAGAATTTTCCATCATCAGGAGTGAATAAACAACTTCGCTTGCTCCTGCCATCCACATTTCATGTCCTGTCATTGATTTTGTTGATGAAACAAGTGGCTTAACCTGTCCGAAAACGTGGTCAATGGCCTTGGCTTCGTTTTGATCGCCGATAGGAGTTGAAGTAGCATGGGCATTTATGTAATCGATGTCTCCCGGTGAAACTGCTGCATCCTTTAATGCCATAGAGATTGCTCTGATGGGACCGTCCACGTCGGGTACGGAAATATGTTTTCCGTCAGATGAGAAACCATATCCAATAACTTCACCAACAATTGGTGCTCCTCTTTTCATGGCATGTTCAAGACTTTCCAGCACTACTGTTGCTGCACCTCCGCTGGGTACAAGTCCATCTCTTTTTCTGTCGAATGGTTTTGAAGCACCTGCCGGATTATCTTCCTGTTTGGAAAATGCTCCAAGAGCATCGAAACTGCCAACACAAAAGAGATTTATTTCCTGAGCCCCGCCGCAAATTACACAATCCTGATAACCATGCCTGATCATATGAAATCCCATGCCAATAGCATGTGAGCCACTAGCACAGGCTCCGCTCAGTGTGAAGTTAACACCTCTGAGTTTAAAAATTACCGATAAATTCATCGTGACCGATGAATTCATTGATTGGAAAACATAACCGGATCCGACCAATGCGGTATTTCGGCTATTCCTTATTATATCGGCACTCTCAATAACAGACGGAGTCGAACTGTCATTCCCAAAAATAATTCCGGCTTCATGCTGTTCAAAATAACTTTCGTTAAGCCCTGCATTTTTAAGCGCTTCCGCTGTGGAGACATATGCATATTCAGCATGATCGGGCATACAAACCCTTGAACGACGGTCAAGAACTCCCTTAAGGTTCGGACGTTCAAGATTCCCTGTGAGTCCCGATTGGTACCCATACGCTTTCCTTTGTTCGTCGAGGAAAATCCCTGATCTTCCATGGTAAAGCGAATCCTTTACTTGTGGCAGGTTTTTGCCAATAGATGAATAAACTCCAATGCCGGTTATGACTACCCTGTTCATATTGCAACCTCAATAATTAGGTATATAATCCGCCATTAACCGAAATGACCTCACCTGTAATATAAGAAGCTTTTTCAGATGCCAGAAAACATACCAGATCTGCAACTTCTTCCGGATTGCCAAAACGATTTAATGGTATCAGACTTTTTAGTTCGTTTTCATTCAAGTCTTTTGTCATATCGGTTTTAATAAAACCCGGCGCCACAGCATTTACAGTAACACGTTTTTTACCAATCTCCTGCGCAAGAGCTTTTGTAGCACCAATAATTCCGGCCTTCGCAGCAGAATAATTAACCTGGCCGGGTAATCCCTTAATTCCTGAAAGAGAAACTACATTGATAATCCGGCCATACTTATTAACCAGCATGTTCTTCAGAACATACCGGGTCACATAAAAAAATCCGTTCAGATTCGTATTTAAAACATCCTGCCAGTGAGAATTCTCCATCCACATCAGCAGCATATCCTTTCTTATTCCGGCATTATTGATGAGTACTTCTATATATTCAGATTCATGGGAAGTTTGCCATTCACCGAGTACTCTTTCAACTACTGAGCTGTCGGCAACATCAAATTGCATCAAAGTACCGTCCGAGCCGGCCTTTTTAACAAGTTCAAGTGTATTTTGAGCGCCATTAATATCCTGAAGGTAATTAATAAGAACATGGTATCCCATTTCAGCCAGCTTAACACAAACTGCTTTTCCAATGCCTCTTGATCCACCTGTTATTAATGCGTACTTCATTGTGTATCAGACTATTGAATAGAAATGAACTGGTTGCAAAGGTAATCTTTAATTCTTTTAATTTCAATATATTTAATTGTATCTTCTTCGAAACGCGGAACAAGCGACCTGATGATACTGTATTTATCCCTCGTGTACGAAGACATCCTGCTTTCAATATTCAGGTAATCGATGCTCTGAACAATAGTAAGCAGTTCAATAGCCAATACCTGGTAAGTATTGTCGATAACCTTACGAGCGAATTGGGCTGAATTTGTGCCCATGCTCACTATATCCTGATTATCATTATTGTTTGAGATACTGTGCACATAATTTGGGAATGAAAGCGTCTGGTTTTCGGCAACAGTTGATGTTGCTGTAAACTGTGATCCCTGCATTCCGAAATTCACTCCTAATTTTCCGAGATTTACAAACGGTGGTAGTTTGCTGTTAAGCCTGTCGTTCATGAGATAGTTAACCTGCCTTTCAAGCAGCATAGAAAGCTTGGTCATAACTATCTTCAGTTTGTCCATTTCAAGCGATATATAATCGCCGTGGAAGTTACCTCCATGGAATATATTGTTCTTTTCCGCATGTACAACCGGATTATCGCTTGCAGAATTGGCTTCATTAAGAAGAATTTTCTCGGTATATTCAATTGTATCATAAATTGGCCCCAGGATTTGCGGCACACAACGAATCGAATAATATTCCTGGACCTTATCGGCAATAACGTAATCATTGCTGTGCTTACCGTTGAAAAAATGTTCTTCACGCTTCCTGATCAGCTTGCTGTCATTCAATAATCGGCGTTCAATCTCTGCAACACGGTTCTGTCCGTTTTGCTTTTTTACTCCATTCAGTTCTGCGGAGAAATAATCATCAAACGATCTGACTATCTCGTTTATCATACATGCCACGGTAATAGCCCACCTCAAAAGATTCCAGGCATGCATTACATTTACAATGCCGGTTCCGGTCATAAAGCAGGTGCCATTAATCAAAGACAGGCCTTCGCGTAAATGAATTGTGATGGGTTTTAATGAATGCTTTCTGAATACTTCGGCAGTGTTTGCTATTTTACCATCGCAGAATACTTCACCTTCACCGATAAGGACAAGTGCTATGTGGGCCAGTTGCACAAGGTCACCGCTTGCGCCGACACCACCATGTTCAGGTACAACCGGTATAATCTGAAGATTCACCAGGTCGCGGATAAGGTCAATTACCTCAGGATGCATCCCTGAATATCCATGGGAGAAATTGCTAAGCAATGTGACCATGGCTGAACGCACATAAATTGGATTTACAGCATCGCCACAACCTGATGCATGACTTCTTATAGCGTTATAATGGAGTTTGAGCCGGTCTGCCTCATCGATCCTGTATTGAGCCATAGGCCCCAAGCCCGTATTTATTCCGTAAATTATTTTGTTCTTATGAAAGGAGTCAAGAAAATCGTAACTTTTTTTTATCCTTTCGGCAGCTTCAGAATAAATCCCAACCTTAACATATTTAAATAGAACGTTGTAATAATCCTGGATCGTAATTAACCGTTCACCAATATTAAGCATTACAGCAATAGATTTGAAAATACTTCGTTTTAAAGGGTTCAGGGTATTTAAACGGCTGCAAAATAATAAAAAATTTAGTTTATAAGGAAATAATTGTTTTTTAACTTTCAGGCCACCTAATCACTAAATTTTTATCTCATGAATTCCAGGAAAACTATTTGCGGTCTTTTAATGGCCTTTTTTCTTTCCTTGCCTTTATTAATGGTAAATGCACAGGATGAAGTTTCAAAACCCCTGATGGTATATCCCACGATTACGGTAGGATTCGGGTTTTTCTATCCTGAACAGGTAAATGAGTATATCGAGGAAAAAATTAATTGGGCGTATTCTACGTCTGTGAATACCGAATTGTATATGTACTATGAAATCAAAGGCGGCCTTGCCTTCCGGCTAAAAAAAATTGATTTCAGCGCAGCACTCGAGTACGACATTGCGCCTAAATTTGTAGTAGTTGCGGGAGGAGATAATATAAGTTATTCCTATAGCCGGTTCGCACCGGAAATCGCCGCTAACTTTTATATACCCAATAATTCAGGGAAAAACGCTTTTTTCATTGGAGCAGGTATAAACTACAGCTTTATGAAATTCAAGGAATACAGCGCTGCTACCCCGGGTTTTGCAGTTCGTGCAGGATATAGTTTACAGTTCAAATCAATTAATATTCAGCCCTACGGACTGTTCCGTTATGTGCAGGCTACGGATCCATCAGATTATATGTATGGTGGCGAAATAGATCATCCCGAATTTAATTTAAGTTATACAGCCGGTCAGATAGGAGTTATTATTTCGTTCCATAAGCGCATGCTATATAAATAAATTTATATTTGCAGTTCATGAATCATTGCCACATAAGAAGCAGGAGATTTCTGAAGCGATGAACTGGTGCGTGATAATCCCCACATATAATAATGGTAAAACTCTCGGGAAGGTACTTCAGGAAGTGCTTTTAATAACTCCGAATATCATTGTCGTCAATGACGGGTCTACCGATCAGACTGATGATATTTTGGAAAGATTTCCCGTTGTTACCTCCATAAGTTATGCTGTAAATAAAGGCAAAGGATATGCACTGCGGAAAGGATTCGAAAAAGCAGCTGATGATGGATTTGATTACGCAGTCACGCTTGATTCGGACGGCCAGCATTTTTCGTCAGATATACCTCTTCTGATAAAAAAAGCTGAAGATGAACCGGGTTCTCTAATAGTAGGAGCAAGGACTCTGGAGGGTAAAAAATTAAGGCAAGGCAGCGGATTCGCCAATAAGTTTTCAAATTTCTGGTTCAGGATTATTTCAGGAGTCGGTCTTCCCGATACACAATCGGGTTTCAGATTATACCCCCTAAAACCTCTTAATAACCTGAAATTTTATACAAACCGTTACGAATTTGAGCTTGAGGTACTTTATCGGGCTGCGTGGAAAGGTGTTAAACTGCTAAATGTACCTATAAACGTGTTTTATCCGGACAAGAATGAAAGGATCAGCCATTTTCGTCCTTTTCGTGACTTCTCCAGGATCAGTGTACTAAATGCAATATGCTTCTTTGTGGCTTTC
>DATAEX010000461.1:0-5593 GCA_036257765.1 Bacteroidales bacterium | reverse complement strand
AATCCTGAAATTACTATTGAAGCTAACCCTGACGACCTTACATCAAACTTTTTGCGGGATCTTTCACATACGGCTGTAAACCGGTTAAGTATCGGAATACAGTCGTTAATCGACAGAGATCTGATTCTCCTGAACAGACGGCATAATTCAGCAAAGGCTATTAAAAGTATTGAAGATGCACGCAAAAACGGATTCGACAATATAAGCATTGATCTGATCTACGGAATTCCGGGGATGAATAATCATGAATGGCTTACAACACTCAATGCAATTCCTGAAGTCGAGCACATTTCAGCCTACCACCTGACAATTGAACCCGGTACGGCCCTTTTCCGGAGGGTATCGTCAGGTTTACTGTCAATTCCTGCTGAAGACATCAGCACCGGACAATTTTACATGCTTCGTGAATTTGCGGACAAAAGAAGAATGATTCACTATGAAATTTCGAACCTGGCAAAGGAAGGGTTCTTGTCGAAGCATAATACTGCATATTGGAAAAGGAATAAATATCTTGGGGCAGGGCCGTCGGCGCATTCATATGATATGAGATCAAGACAATGGAATGTGAGGGATGTCAAGCAATACATTGATTTTCTTCAAAAAGGGGAGCCATTTTTTGAAAGAGAAGAATTATCAGAAAGGGATCATTTTAACGAGTATATCATGGTTTCACTTAGAACAATGTGGGGAGCTGATGAACGATTCATATTGGAAGAATTCGGTGAACCATTTTATTCCGGAATGGCAGAAGCAGTAAAGCCTTATATGGAATCCGGTCATATGATCCTTGAAAACGGGATTTATAAAATGACTGCCTCCGGATGGTTGATATCTGACCATATTCTTGCCCGTCTTATCAGCGGATAAAAATAAAAAAACCCCCGATTTCCAGGGGGTTCTTTGATGATATTACTTTATGATTATTTCAATGTAAAGGTTGCGGAACCGATTTCATAATTTTCAGCATACAGCACCACTGTGTAATTTCCTGCAATCAGATCAGCATTTTTGTCCCAGAAAATGCACATATCAATATCCTTGTTTTCATATTCAAGTTGCCTTTTTGCCGAATATATTACCTGTTCTTCATTGAATAAGAAGGTTTCACCACTTCCTGAGGGCAATACAACCTCATCAGGTCTTATTATCCTAATATAAATATCTTTTGTGCCGGCTTCGGCCACAGCATTCTCTCTAATTGTAAAACAAACCTTGATCTTTGCTACTTTACTAATTTTGAAATTTTCCCTGTCAGATTTGTTCTGAGGTGTTGCCGCAATATTTTTAGCAGAAAGCACTTTTGCCAGCTGAACCTGAGTATCGAGCAAGTCTTTTTCCTTGGTCAGTTCAACATTTTGCGTCTCAGCTGTTGTAAGTTGTTCCTTTATGTTAATGTTTTCAGCCGTAAGTTCCCTGTTTCTGGTATTCAACGAATCGATCTGGACAATATAGCTGCGCATAACCTTACGCAAAGTTTCCAATTCGCCCTGATATTTTCTGATCTTTTCAGCATCTGTAGCCTGCATTCTCAGAAGGTTCTTTATTTTATCCTGTTCTTTATTAAGCAAACCATTGACACTGTCATTATTGGTTTTAAGAGAATCGTATTCAACGATCATATCACGTAGCTGCTTTTCAAGATCGCTCTTCACATCTTCGAGAATAGCTTTTTCTTCGCTGGTTTGTCCTAATTGGTTTGATTTGGTAAAGTACTTATAACCGAGGAAAATCACAGCTAAAGAAAGAATAACTACCAGAACAACCAAAGCTGTTGAGGGTTTCTTTGCCGGCTGCCTTTGATAAGTGTTGGTTGTAGTTTCCATATTAAATAAAATGTTACTGTAAAAGTTTTAACAAATATAGAACAACTCAATTGAATAAATATTGCAAAAGGAGAATTTTATTGCTTTGAATTACTTTGATATATAGTGGCCTTCACCGACATACCAGGTAATAGCTGAATATTTTGTTTAACAGGTTTTGCAAAAACTATAGCTGTGTGATTCGACGGGTCAACTATTTTGGCTTCGCTTATGATAGTTGCCTCCAAAATTGCACAGGAATCGGAATTGCAATAAAATTCAATTTTCTGGTCCTTTTGTAACTTCAATGCATATTTTTCCGGCACCTCCAGCTTCAATAATAAGGACCTGGTTTCAGCAATTTCAAACATCTTTTCCCCTTTGTGCACATAACTGCCGCGATGTATATAACTTTCAACAACAATACCTTTTCCGATTGACCTGACAGGTAGTGTGGCTTTGATCTTATCTACTTTAAGACTATCCGGATTTAATCCCAGAATTACCAAATGTTTTCGGAGAGTCTGATATTTTAATTCAGCTGCAGTGTAATCGCGTTTGGCAGACTGCATTTTTTTTATGGACGTAGCATTTTCAACTGTAAGATCTCCCTGGCGAGCATATTCTTCTTCCTGGAATTCAACCATATTTTTTGCCTCGAGATACTCCTGCTGCAAAAGTAAAAAATCACTGTTTTCAATAATTGCAAGAATCTGTCCTGTTTGGACTTCTTTACCAGGTTCTGATTTTACCGAGATTATTCTGCCTTCAAATGGAGCAGAGGCAATTGAGATATTATTATTTTCAATTATACAATAACCCGGGCAAAAAACTGCGCTATCGGGGCTTATATCGGCCGGTATAACTTGTCTTCCGCTGCGTGTGCAACTATAAGCCAGTATACCAAACAATAATATTTTTAACAAAGATTCAATACGCATACTGTTCAAGTTGAATTGCACATTGATTATACTGGTTCAGCACTTCAAGGTATTCCAAACGAATTTTGAATGCATTAGTGACAAAATCAGCATATTCGAGGTAATCAATATCTTCTGATCGTAATTTTGCAGTGGCCATATTCAGGATATTTTCTGCATAACCAAGACCGAAAGTCCTGTAGTATTGAAGTTTCAAAAAGAGATTATCCAATTCGATTTGCATATTCTCAATTTCGAGATCCATGACAAATTTGTCGTATTCGTTTAATGAATCGGAAGCAAATATTTTTGCTTCATATTCAGAGGATTTATCTACTTCATATAATTCAAGTGACGAATCGGATGGCTGAACTTCACTATCTATATACATTAATTGTTTTATTCTATTTTGATACTGCAAGGACTGATTATCATAAATAGAGGAATTTGTCAGAATTTCAGCTATCATATTCATCTTTGATGCGGATTCATAAAAATCAATGTCTCCTGATTGATAACGCAAATCTGCTATTCTTTCAAGGTCGGAAATTGAATTCTGATATTCTTTCAAAAGAATGCACCTGTTAATTGAAAAAAGCCAGTTGTACCAGTTTTTCTTTAATTCAAAAATAAGGTTTTTACGTGCCTGAGGCTCTGTCAATCCGGGTTTATTGTTAAGTGCAGTTTTTATTGCGCCATCCAGTGTAATTGATCCCGGTGCGGAGGGTTGGCTCCAGGAATTCACGGGAGCGATTAAAAACACTATAAAGATGAAAGTCCGCATTGCAGCTTAAGTAATTGCAAACGGATTGTACTTAACTCCGACGTCATATACATCCGTTTTTTCCACCTTTTTAAGGAAATGTACTACTTTATACGTTACCGGGGTGAGAATGATCTCAACTGCACATTTAAATATATAATTTGAGATAATTATAGCCCATAATACATCGCCAGGCATGGTTCCGTAAAAGGCGATCATGCAGAAAATCAGGGTATCAATTCCTTCGCCTATAATAGTTGAAAAGATTGTGCGTATCCATAAGAATCTTCCCTTGGTGCGGATCTTTAGCAATGATAGTGTAATAGAATTTGAAAATTCACCGGCAAAATATGCCAGAAGACTGGCTACAACAATGCGCGGAACAATACCAAGTAACGCTTCAAAAGCCTGCTGATTCGGCCAGTCGCTTGCAGGGGGCAGCAACTGTACAATATATAAAACAATGGACATCAGTAAGGCGGAAAAAAATCCAAGCCATATTACACGCCGTGATCTCCTGAACCCATACACTTCGGTCAATATATCGCCAAAAATGTAGCTTAAAGGAAAAAGAATAGTTCCTCCGTCAAAGGTAAATTTCCAAAGGGTAAGAATCTTTGTAGAAGATATGTTTGAAATTAGCAATACGGCTACAAAAATGGCAACCAGCACATCAAAATAGCGGTAGTGAGAATTGTTCATTTATTGGCTGAAGCGAATAATGGGACCTGTTCAACAGAACAACAGGTTTCAAGAAATGTACTCATAAATTTTGGAATACATTGTGATGCAAGGGGAGTATTTGAATTGAACATTACGGCAATTCCAACTTTTGATTCAGGGTCGAATGCAATTTCAGATCTGAAACCTTCGACATAACCGCCATGATATATTACATCGTGCCCTTTTACATTAAATACGCGCCATCCAAGGCCATAATATGCCTTTTCCAGATCAGTCCAGTTTCGTTTGTACAGCCTTTTAGGAGTTTCAATAGCATGTTGTGAAATTTCCCTTATGGTATTAGGAGGCAGAACTTCAGGAAAATATCCTGTGAGAGCAAGTAACCACTTAGCCATATCAGAAGCACTTGCGTTAACACCTGATGCTGGTGATACAGAATAATACCTGCTGTTTTTTGATTTAGCCTTCCATAAAATGCCGGAACCAAGATGAGGCATTGCTGTATTCGGATTGTAATAGAATGAAGTATAATCTGTTGAAGCATCGCGCATGTTCAATGGTGCAAATATTTTATTCTGCAACAAATTATTGTAATCCTTGCCGGATGCGGTAAATAGGATATCTGATATCAGACTGTAAACAACATTCTGATAGGAATAAATCTGTCCGGGTTTTGCAATTACCGGGACGTTACATAATGATGGCTTTATTACCGCGTATTCCATTCCATTATCCAGCATATCGGTATAAGTATGCTCGGGAAAACCGGATGTCTGGCTTAATATATGGCGAATTGTGAGCTGATGGGCACATGAAGTATCGCGCATGGTGAAATCGCTGAGAAATTTAGTGACTTTATCATCCCAGCTCAAAGTGCCTTCTTCAACCATTATGCCGGTAAGTACTGATGCAAATCCTTTGGAAACCGATCCAAGCCGAAATACTGTGTGGTTATTGATAGAATCTTTCGAACCGACTTTTTTTACGCCGTATCCTTTAAGAAGCAGGATTTCTCCCTTATAAACCAAAGCTATGGCTGCTCCAGGCGATTTCAGGCTATCAATCGCATTGGTGAGGTATTTATCATATGTGAAAACGAGACTGTCTAACGCAGGAGGTTTCGGAGTTCTAACAAAAGCCGAACTTTTAATTTCATATGAACCGTCTGTAGCAGAACCCAGATCGAGTGTAGCAAAACTAAATGTCAACAGGATAACTATACCCCATACAACGCATTTACCCATACTTTAAAAAAGCAAAAGTTATAAACTATTCTGTTATTCTTACCCATCACCAATCACAAACTTTTGACTTATTTACGTTATGTTCTTTAAAAAGGTTATGGATCTTTCTTAAGCTTTCGAAAAACGTATTTTTCTTCTGCTTTAGTGTACAAAATTAATTCAAAATTTTTGTTAAAAATA
>DATAEX010000457.1:0-10877 GCA_036257765.1 Bacteroidales bacterium | reverse complement strand
GAAACTGCATGTCTGCAGGATTGCAGGGAGGGATAGCGATTAACTGCACGGAATTGTGCAGGTCAGGGTTAATGAATCCGGGCAAAAAGTGATTTCCTTCAGTTTTATCATTGCATATTGCATAAACGCTGTATAAAAATTTGTTTTCTCAAAAACCTCCTTTCGTTGAACATTATCCAACTTCATTGGTTATAGCGCTTTAGAAATAAAAGGTAATTACCGCAGTCAGTTACAGACAATTTGTTATAAACCTAATACCGCGCTATTATGAAACGACTTTACTTGGTTTTTACTGTGATCCTTTTTAGCGTGTATGCCTTGTTCGGTCAAGATATACAGGTTAGAGGAACAATTACGGATGCCACAGATGGCACTCCGCTGCCAGGTGCCTATGTTAAAATAAAAGGGACCAATACTGGAACATCTTCCGGTGCTGATGGAAATTATCAGCTTTTAGTTTCCAGGGATGCTACACTTGTTTTTTCTTCAATTGGATATGTTGAACAAGAAATTCCCGTTAACGGCCAGTCGGTTATTAATGTTGTTATGACTGCCGATGTGGTGGAAATGACTGAAGTTGTCGTTACAGCTCTTGGAATATCACGCGAAAAGAAATCGCTTGGTTATGCCACCCAGGAAGTAAAGGGGGAACAGGTTTCATCAGTTAAAACGGATAACTTCATCAATTCACTTTCGGGAAAAGTTTCAGGTGTGCAGATTAAAAGAACAACCAACTTTGGGGGTTCAACTAATATTGTGGTTCGTGGAAATAAATCACTAACCGGAAATAATCAGACCTTGTTTGTTGTGGACGGTGTTCCCATAAGCAACGATATTACAAATACCGACGCTCAATCGCAGGCCCGAACGGGTTACGATTTTGGCAATGCCGCATCAGACATCAATCCTGAGGATATCGAGTCAATTAATATTCTCAAAGGTGCAGCTGCTACGGCCTTATATGGCTCGAGAGCTGCCAACGGTGTAGTCATGATTACAACCAAAAAAGGCAGTACCCGAAGAGGGTTGGGTGTCTCGCTAAACTCTGCTTTTACTATCGGTTCTGTTGATAAAAGCACCTTCCCGGATTACCAGAAACAATATGGGGGCGGTTATGGACCATACTATAGCGGCCCTGGTAGTTTCTGGTATTTACGTGATCTGAATAATGACGGAGTGGAAGAACAATGGGTTGTTACATCTGAAGACGCGTCATATGGCGCTCCATTTGATCCTAATTTGCTTGTTTATCAATGGGATGCTGTTGACCCTGAATCCCCGAATTACCTCACTCCAACTCCATGGGTTGCTGCTGATAACGGACCAATTACGTTTTTTGAAAAACCTAAAACCTATGTAAATTCCGTCGCCATAGAAAATGCCAGTGAGAATGGCGCATACCGTCTGTCCTATACAAACTTCTTCCAGGATGGCCTTCTCCCTAATAGCGAGCTCAAGCGTGACAATGTTCTTCTGAATGGTACATGGAATGTTACAGATAAACTTACCGCTTCGGGATCTGCAAATTATATAAAGACTGACGCCCTCGGAAGAAATTCTACCGGTTATAATGACAACATCATGGGTTCGTTCCGGCAGTGGTTTCAGCTGAATGTAGACATCCAGGATCAAAAAGATGCTTATTTCAGAACTAAAAGAAATGTAACCTGGAATTATGCAGATCCAACGGCTAATGTTCCCATTTATTGGGATAATCCTTACTGGACCCGATATGAAAATTATGAAACGGATAACAGGGACCGCTATGTAGGTTATCTGTCATTAGGTTATGAGGTGTTGCCCTGGTTGGAACTGTTTGGGCGTGCATCTGCCGATATATACAGTGCTCTTGAAGAAGAACGGCGTGCTGTTGGAAGCATTCCGACTGAATTTGGTATCGGAACCAGCGGATTAGACGGTAGTATCGGCCGGAGCGACCAGGCTTCAGGGTATATGCGAAGAGATATAAGGTCGGGTGATTATAATTTCGACCTGATGGCTAACGTAAACAGCGATCTCACTGAATTTCTGAATCTCAAAGCTACTTTGGGTACAAACTTTAATCGCTCAAACTATAATAGGATCATAACCGCCACCAACGGAGGTCTCTCGATACCAGAAATTTATTCTCTGCAGAACAGCAAAAATCCTCTTCCTTATCCAAAAGAACTGGAATCCAAAGTTGGAGTGGATGGAATTTTCGGTAGCGTATCACTTGGTTTCAGGGGCACTGTCTTTCTGGACGCTACATTAAGACGCGATCATTCTTCAACCCTTCCTCAAGAACATAATGTTTACTATTATCCCTCTGTTTCAGCCAGTCTGTTATTTTCCGAATTAACCGATGCGAACTGGCTCTCATTTGGAAAGGTGCGTTTTAATTATGCTGAAGTGGGTAACAGTGCGGGCTTTGATCAGATACTTGACAGATATAACGTGTTAATTCCGCTAAACAGTCCCATGTCATCTGTCGCAAATACCAAGAAAAATGAAGATCTTCGTCCTGAAAGAACTAAAAGTATCGAGGGCGGACTGGAATTTTACTTGTTAGAAAGACGCCTGGGATTAGACCTGGCACTATACCAAACGAATACAGTAAATCAGATACTTCCACTGACCATGACAACAGCTACCGGTCGCAGTGCTAAAATTATCAATGCCGGAGAAATACAGAATAAAGGTGTTGAATTGACTGTGTCAGGAACACCTGTAAGAACCAGCAATTTTGCCTGGAATATATCTGTAACATGGACCAGAAACAGAAATGAAGTCAAGTCTCTTCTCGAAGGCGTTGATAACCTGCAATTAGGCTCATTTCAAGGCGGTATCACCATTAATGCCAGGGTTGGTGAACCCTATGGCGTGATATTCGGAACAGATTACACCTATCATGAAAACGGACAGCGCCTGATTGATGCAGAAAATGGACAGTTTATCAAAACATCCACTTCTGACAATGTGATTGGAAACGTTAATCCCGACTGGAACAGTGGAATTCTGAATTCAATTACTTTTGGTAATCTGTCTCTTGGATTTCTTATAGATATTCAGCAGGGTGGAGACATATTCTCGCTGGATATGTATTATGGATTAGCTACGGGGCTTTATAAGGAAACTGCCTTTACAAATGATCTTGGGAATCCCGTCAGACTGCCTGTGGCCGAGGGCGGAGGATTCATCAACCAGGGTGTGATTGAGGATGGTTCCCCTAATCAGACCAGAATTAACACGAACAGGTATGGTGCGTTTGGCTATGCAAGGGGTTTGCCCGATCGTGCATTTGTTTACGATGCCAGCTATGTTAAGCTGAGAGAAGTATCCGTTACTTATACTCTGCCTGAACAATTACTGGCAAAAACCTTTATAAAAGGTGTTTCTGTCGGATTTATCGGATCAAATCTGTGGATAATTGATAAGAAATTACCGCATGCTGATCCTGAATCCGGATTGGGAGCCGGAAATCTTCAGGGTTATTCAACCGGTTCCTTGCCGTCGACACGCGATTTTGGTTTCAATGTAAAGCTTAACTTCTAAAATCCTACGCCATGAAAAAGATATTATCCATACTAGCATTATTCCTTGTATTGTTATCATGCGAGGATTTCGATGATCTAAACAACAATACAAAGGATCCTGCTGTGGTTTCGGGTGAGTCTCTGTTTACAAATGCGCAGAAAAACCTTCTCGATCAGATGGTTGATTCAGATGTCAATCTGAATATATTCCGGTTAATTGTACAACACTGGACTGAAACCACATATACGGATGAATCCAATTATGATCTGTTTACCAGAACCATACCTGATAATATATGGGATGTTTTTTACAGAGATGTGATCAGTGATCTAACCGAGGCAAAAAAAGTAATCGAAGAAACCGAATATTCGGTTGTTGAGGATCCTGCGGTTAAAACCAACAAGCTTGCGATCAATGAAATAATGACTGTATACGCTTATAGTATTCTGGTAGAGACCTTCGGTGATGTACCTTATAGCGAGGCCATGGACGTGGAAAATCCCACACCCGTGTATGATGATGCATTGACTATTTATACTGATCTGATTTCCCGGTTGAGTGCTGCCATTGCATCGCTTAATCCCGATCAGGGAAGCTTTGATCTTGCCGATAATATTTATCAGGGTGATGTGTCAAACTGGATTAAATTCGGAAATTCATTAAAGCTCAGGATGGGCTTGCTCCTTTCGGATGTTGCTCCTACTACGGCACAGGCTGCAGTTGAGGAGGCAGTAGCAGGGGACTTGATTTCCTCCAACGATGAGAACGCAAATCTTGTATATCTGGCTGCTGATCCAAATACGAATCCGCTTTATTCAGATCTGGTTTCAAGTGGCAGACACGATTTTGTCATAGCCAATACATTAGTTGACACTATGAATAGTCTCGAAGATCCAAGACGGTCCTATTACTACACATTAGCTGACACTTCTTCTGAAACCGGTGTTGAAAAACTCGCATATGTTGGTGGGGTTTACGGCGCCTCTAATGACTATTTTGCATACTCACATGTTGCTGACCGGATCCAGGTTCCGACTTTTGAGGGAACAATTTTTGATTATGCAGAAACCGAATTGTTGCTGGCCGAAGCTGTTGAACGAGGCTTTTCTGTTCCTGGTACGGCCGAAGAACATTACAATGCCGCAGTTAGAGCTTCAATAGAATATTGGGGAGGCACTCAGGCTGAAGCTGATACATTTCTTATGAATCCCAATATTGCTTATGCTACCTCTCCCGGTGACTGGAAGCAGAAACTTGGATTGCAGTCATGGCTGACTTTATATAATCGGGGTTTTGAAGCCTGGACAGCATGGAGAAAATACGATTTTCCCCAATTACAGGCTCCTCCGGATGCATTATCAGATGTTCCTGTCAGATTTACCTATCCAATAACTGAACAAACGTTGAATGCAGAAAGCTACAATGCCGGGTCAGATGCTATCGGAGGTGATGATGTGAGTACGAAACTGTTTTTCGACGTAAACTGATATTAAGACGTTTACTTATTACGACATTCAAAAAACCTGGCAGGTTACCTGTCAGGTTTTTTTGTACCCGGCGTTAATTTTGCCATTCAATTATTTCCTATCAATTCGCTAGCATTTTTTTCGCTTGTTTATTTATCTTTGTCGCTCACTCATTATTATGAGAGCAGGAAAAGAAGCTCTGCTTAAGCAACATGCAAGAATAATCTGCAATAATATGCATAACTACAATATTAATCATCTTAAAGAACTTGAAGCGGAATCGGTCTATGTTATCCGGGAAGTCGCTGCGCAATTTGATAAACCCGTTATGCTTTTTTCAGGCGGGAAAGATTCCATCGTGATGTATTATCTTGCACGTAAAGCTTTTTGGCCCATGAAAGTACCCTTTCCACTTCTTCATATTGATACCGGGCATAACTTTCAGGAAACCCTAGACTTTCGCGATGAATTAATGGAAAAAACGGGAGGACGTTGTATTGTTCGTTTTGTACAGGATTCCATCGACCAGGGAAAAGCAATTGAAGAAACCGGATTTAATGCCAGCAGAAATGTACTTCAAACCGTTACCCTTCTTGATGCCATTTCTGAGTTTAAATTCGACGCAGCGCTCGGAGGTGGGAGACGTGATGAGGAAAAAGCCCGGGCAAAGGAACGATTTTTTTCACATCGTGACGAATTTGGACAATGGGATCCGAAAAATCAGCGTCCTGAACTCTGGAACCAATTCAACGGACGTAAACGTATGGGAGAACATTTCAGGGTATTTCCGCTGAGCAACTGGACTGAAATGGATGTATGGCAATATATCTATATGGAACAAGTTGAAATTCCGAATCTTTACTATACGCATAAAAGAGAGGTGTTTAACCGGGACGGTGTATGGCTGGCGTATGCACCATTTATGAAATTGAAAACGAATGAAAAGATAGTAACGATCGATGTCAGATGCCGGACCATCGGTGATATTACATGTACCGGACTGACCTTATCAAAGGCCAACACGCTTGAGGACATTATAAATGAAGTTGCCGCAACTCGTGTGACTGAAAGGGGAGGACGTTATGATGACAAACGCTCCGAATCTGCCATGGAAGACAGGAAGAAGGAAGGGTATTTTTAATTTAAATACTAACAGACTAACAGACTTACACACTAAAATGACACATACATCCGGATATCTCGATATGGAACTGCTTCGCTTTACAACAGCGGGTAGTGTGGACGACGGGAAAAGCACACTTATTGGAAGGTTATTATATGATAGCAAAGCCATTTTTGAGGATCAGCTGGAGGCTCTTGAGAGAGCCAGTCTGAACCGCGGCGAAGAACAAATTAACCTGTCGCTGCTCACCGACGGTCTCAGGGCGGAACGTGAACAGGGGATAACCATTGATGTGGCTTACAGGTATTTTGCTACACCGAAGCGTAAATTCATTATAGCTGATACACCGGGACATATTCAGTATACGCGTAATATGGTTACCGGAGCTTCAACCGCAAATGCTGCCCTTATCCTTATTGACGCGAGGAATGGAGTCGTTGAACAAACCATTCGTCATTGCTATATTGCATCTCTATTGCAAATTCCTCATGTTATTGTTTGTATCAATAAGATGGACCTTGTTGGTTTTAAGGAAGATGCTTTTGAAAACATTCAAAGGGATTTTAACCGCTTTTCAGACAAGTTGGATATTCGTGATATATATTTTATCCCTATCAGTGCGCTCAAAGGTGATAATGTGGTCGACCGGTCAGCTAACATGCCCTGGTATCAGGGACCTACCCTTATGTATTCCTTGGAACACCTGCACATCAGCAATGATGCGAATTTTGCTGATCCCCGGTTCCCCGTTCAATACGTAATCCGGCCTAATTCAGATAATTTTCATGATTACCGCGGTTACGCAGGAAGAATAGCTGGTGGCATTTTTCGCCCAGGCGACAAGATCATGGTTTTACCCTCAGGATTTACTTCGGTTATAAGATCGATTGATTTCATGAATGAAAAGTTGGATATGGCGTTCCCCCCTCAGTCGGTTACGCTGACGTTAGAGGATGATATTGACATAAGCAGGGGTGATATGATCGTATCCGAAAATAATCTTCCGCAATCAGATCAGGATATAACGGTTATGATTTGCTGGCTTAATGAAAAAAAAATGCGGCCGGGTGCGAAATACTGGATCAGACACACAACACGTGAAGCACGTTGCATAATAAAGGATGTAAATTATAAGATTGACATAAATACTCTTGAAAAGAACTTTAGCGATAAGGATATTGGTCTGAATGAAATTGCTGAGGTAACTATCCGTACAACGCAACCTGTATTTTTTGATTCGTACCGCCGGAATAGGGTTACCGGTTCTTTAATCCTGATTGACGAAGGTACCAACGAAACAGTTTGCGCCGGAATGATAATTTGATTGACGAGTTACAAATGCCAATTTACGATTGACGATTTACAATTTACAATTTAATCTAAATCTATATCTATATCGTAATTAATATCTTTTAATACTATGCAGAAAATGCGTGTACTGCTGTCTTTGCAGGTTAAAGATACCCTTTTCATCCAGCCGGTCGATATGAACATAACCGGAGCTGTGAATTATTTCTCCCGGTGAGATGATCATCCCAACATGATATATGTTTCCTTCGTTGTCACCGAAAAAAGCCAAATCTCCGGTCTTTGCCTCAGCCAGGGCAGATACAGGCATGCCCTGTTCAACCTGTTGATATGTATCACGCTCTAAAGCAATGCCATGAATTTTAAATAATACCTGGACGAAACCTGAGCAGTCACATCCAAAATTCGATCTTCCACCCCACAGATAAGGAGAATTTAAAAAATAAGATGCAGTCTTAAGAATAGAATCGAATCCCTGGTTTTCGAACTTACCGAATGTCCATCTTACATGATAAACTTCACCGTTAATATCAAGCTGGTCCTTTTTCTTATTATACCCCGGAAGCGTACTCCCGGCAAGCGTCTGTAGAGGCGGAAAGCCCTTTCTTTCAATACTCATCATTAGTGCAGATTGTACCGCAGGAATTTCATTTCTGAGATTATCAAAATACTCTGCAGAAATTTCGTAATGCATAGCACGGTCTATCCATCCGGTATATCTGTCATATGTGGTGAGAATCTGAATGAAGCCGTCGCGTTCATCGAGTATTTCATAGCTCTCACCAAATAGCAGCTGGCTTACCATTTCCGCCTGCTCTTTCGGTTCTTTCCTCATTGGAATCAGGCTTAAAAGGGCTATACCGTGACCTATCATGAGCTTGTTGTTTATTATTGAAAATAAAGCATCTGAACTTCAACAATGCTATGTTGTTTAATAAAAGTAGAATAAATTTCCTTAAATTGTATGATTAATTATAACCTTCCCGCAGTTTCTTTACGTTCTGCGGTTTACGAGAATGACTAAGTTTTTCCACTACATCAAAACAAATATCAGAACTATTTTAACTGTTTCCTCATTTGTATTAACTGCGGTTATAATGGTTTATTTTCTTCCACGAGAAGGAAAATTCATGTTTGAGTACCAGAAGGGTGGTTTCTGGAAGCATGAAGATTTAACCGCACCTTTCACTTTTCCTATTTCCAAATCACCTCAGGAAGTTGCAAAAGAAAGAGATTCTGTTTTAAGAGAATTCAGGCCCATCTTTAATTATGATAATACCGTTTCAGAACAAAGAATAAAAGAACTTTCGGAAGCTTTCTCCAATGCCTGGATCAGCTACACACTTACAGAATTAAAAGTGCCTTCACGCGACGAATACCGAAGGTCGCGGAGTTATGCTCAGCACCGTCAGCTCGAGAATCAATACAGAAGCTATCTCATTTCGATTGTGCGGGATATTTACCGGAAAGGTATTGTCGATCTGTCTCCCGTAGAAGAAGGCAGGCAGTATGCTTATGAGGAGATCGTTATTGTAAGGGATAATATTGCAAATCAAACACCCTTGTCAGAATTGTTCACACCTCGTACAGCTTATGAGCATGTTATTGAACGACTCAACAGCAGTATACCAAAGAAGGATAACCTCTTGATCAGGAGGTATGATCGTTTCTTCAGCGAATTTGGAATTAATAATTACCTGTCGACGAATGTTACCTACGACGAGCTGAAATCGACCTCTGTAAGAAAAAGCCTGATAAATGGTGTTTCCCTGACACGCGGATTAATCCAGGAAGGTCAGGGTATAATTTCAAGAGGCGAGTATATCAGCAATGATAAATACTTGATTCTTGAATCACTCAGGAAAGAATATGAACGCAACCTCGGATTCATGGAGCGTCAGCTGGTTATTTTGGGTAAGCTGATATTGCTTATTGCTTCATTGACAGTAATCTATCTTTTCCTTCGAAGTTTCAGAAAAGAAGTACTCGACAGCAACAGGCGCATTGCATTTATTCTTCTTATTATACTGATAATGATGATTATTGCCAGTGCTTCCATACGATTCGGCCTGTTAAGTGTGTATGTTCTTCCTTTCTCAATCCTTCCCATTATTCTGAAGACCTTTTTTGATTCAAGGCTTGCTCTCTTCGTCCATATTATAACTATACTGGTTGTGGGTTTTTTTGTGCCAAACGGCTATGAATTTGTTTTTCTTAATGTGCTCGCGGGAATGGTGGCTATAATTAGTCTTACCGATGCTTACAGGCGATCAAAAATTGTTTTTACAGCAATGGCTGTGATGCTTACATACTCGATAATATATTTTGGAATAGCACTTGTTCAGGAAGGCGATCTTACTCAAATAGATTATAAATACTTTAGTTGGTTCGGTGTAAACGGGCTGTTGATCCTGATATCGTACCCATTGCTTTATATTTTTGAAAAAACATTCGGCTTTATATCCGATGCAACACTTATGGAGCTTTCCGATACCAATCAGCCTCTTCTGAGAAAACTGGCAGAAAATGCACCGGGAACCTTTCAACATTCTTTACAGGTCGCCAACCTTGCCGAAGACGCCATTTACAGGATTGGCGGAAATCCTCTACTGGTCAGAGCAGGCGCATTATATCATGATATAGGAAAAATGGATGAACCTCATTATTATATCGAAAATCAATCGAGCACTATCAATCCTCACGACGATCTGGAATTCGAGCAAAGCGCGCGGATTATCATTGATCATGTGAGGAAAGGAGCTGAACTGGCCAAAAAGAACAAACTGCCCGAACCAATAATTAATTTCATACGGACGCATCATGGAACCACAACGGTTCAGTATTTCTATAAATCGTTTTTAAGGAAATATCCTGAGGCGGAAGTAGATGTTCAGAAGTTTTCCTATCCGGGTCCCAAGCCGGATTCTAAGGAAACAGCAATTGTTATGATGGCTGATTCGGTTGAGGCTGCATCACGGAGCCTGAAATCAATAACTGAAAGTGCAATAGATAAGCTGGTTGATAGTATAATTACGTCTCAAATGACCGATGAACAGTACAATGATGCTCACGTAACCTTTAAGGATATAACTACTGTTAAAGAAGTCTTCAAGAAACGTCTCCGGAATATTTATCATGTCAGGATATCGTATCCTGCATAAAAAAAACACCCTTCAATGATCCTGGACCATAAGAAGGGTGTCTGCTTTTTTAATTTCTTCCCCTTTTTCTGATGTAATCAAAGATTACTCAACAACAGTGGTGTCAGGAGCAGTAGTGTCAACTTCAGGAGTTGTTACCTCTTCAATAACGGTTTCATCTGTAGCTGCAGGTTCAGTTTTGGATTTGCATGAACTCAGCGCAACAACACCAAAGAAAGCAAAAGCAACAAACAAATAAGCTATTTTTTTCATTTTCTTAAAATTTGATGTGTGAATGATAGTTTATAAATCGGCACAAAAATA